>CAYRGL010000090.1:0-3047 GCA_964423915.1 uncultured Gammaproteobacteria bacterium
TATTCAAATTTTTCAACAGCGCGAAATAAACCAATGTTTCCTTCTTGAATTAAATCTAATAAACTTAAACCTTTTGAACCGGCAAACTTTTTGGCAATGGAAACAACTAAACGTAAGTTCGCTTCAATCAAACGTCGTTCCGCATCTTTATCGCCGCGTTCTTTTCTCTTGGCTAATTCAGTTTCTTCATCTCCGGTCAGCAATGGCACTTTTCCGATTTCGCGCAAATACATTTGAATGGAATCAGCTGACAATTCAGAAATATCAAACTTAAGTCGATCTTTATCAGAACCTAAAATCTGACTTAAGGCATCATGTTTTTTTGTATTGGCATCAGTATCTAAGAAACTCCCGGAATCTTCAACAATGCGAATACTATTTTTCTGTAAACGTTCGAGCAATAATTCATAATCATAGACATAATGCTCAACATATGGCACAGCTTGCAATAATTCTGTTTCCGTTACAAAACCGCGCGGACGTACTTTTGCCACTAAATCATCAATGGCTTTAAGATCTGGTTTATAAGCGCTATTTTTTTCTGAAGTGTGTGGCCTTGCTTTATGCTTTAAAGGCAGCGCTTTTTTAGGCGCTGTCTTTTTTACTTTAGCAACAGATTTTTTTATCATTTTTTTCTTAGATTTTAAAACCATAGAAACAATTATTCATTGGAAACAATGGCTAATTGACGGAGGTCTTCTGCCAAATCATTAAATTCCCGCAACAAAACATTAAGTCGCTCATCTCTTTCTTCGTTTTGAGATTGTGATTCAAGTTCGCCAATTAATTTGGCAACTGCTTTCAAACGTCTACTCAAGTACGAACGACGTAGTTCGCTTTGGATTTCTTTTACTGAGCGCGCCGCATCTTCGGCGTTTATTTCAGCAAAAGTTCGTTCAATTAAAATAGCGAGTCGATCAATAATATTCAAGTCGACCGCCGAAAAATCCTGCGCTTGCAGCCAGGATCTAAACTCGTTAAAGCTAAAGCTGGAGTTAGCTTCTTCGCTTCGAGCGATGCTCTTATTATAATAAACTACGAGCTGTCTGTAAAGAGCTTGATTGCTTGATCCGCTGAGTTGTTCGGCCGGAATATAGGGTCCGACAACTTCAATTAATTCCGGAAAAGCTAATAGCAGTGCGAGCAACTGTTCTGATAAAATTTCTTCTCGGTCAGGCGGCAAAGGCGGCGTGACAACTGTCTTTTGTACCTCGGCAACTTCTTGAGATTTCTGCTTAACTAAAACAATTTTCAAAGCTTCGCGTAATGACGCTTCGTCACTATTAATTGATTGACTTAATTTCTTTATCCAAAAATCTCGTTCCACGCTATTACTTAAGCGAGCAATCTTTTTTAATAACATATCGCTAATAGAACGACGTCCCGAAGAGCTTTCATAATCAAATTCATTCAACGCCTCATCTAAGTAATATTGAATGACGGGTTTGGCATTTGTAATACTTGCTTTCCAACCATCAAAATCGTTTCTAATACACTCATCAGGATCTTTACCAGTTGGCAGTGTCACCACCAAGGCTTCCAAGTCAGCTTCAAAAGCTTGATCACTGCCCCGCTCTAAAGCTTGGCGACCAGCAGCGTCCATATCAAAAGCAAAAGCAACACGACGAGTAAAACGTTTAAGCAGCATGGCTTGTTCAAACGTTAACGCTGTGCCTGAAGAGGCAACAACATTGGCATAATCAAACTGGTGTGCCGTAACACAATCCATTTGTCCTTCAACCACAATAGCTAGATCATGTTCACGAATGGCCATTTTCGCTTTATCAAGTCCGAATAAGACATGACTTTTATCATAGACAATGGTTTGCGGACTATTAACGTACTTGCCCTGAGTTTTATCGCGTTCGGCAAATTCCGGCAATATTCGACCGGAAAAACCAATGACATTGCCATTAATCTCTCTGATTGGAAACATAATGCGAGCACGAAAACGATTATAGACGTGTGTTGCTCCCTGTTGTTTAATACCAAGTCCGGCTTTAATTATTTCATTTTCGCTAAAATTTTTCGAACGTAAAAAATTAACCAGATCATCCCACGAATCACTGGCATAACCGATTTCCCAATTTTCAACTAAGGCCTGATCCATGCCTCGACCTTTAATATATTCTTTAGCTTTAAGCCCAACCTGGCTAAGCAAGGTGCGATTATAAAATTCGCTAGCCTGTTCTAATAAATCTAAAATTCTATTACGTTCAGAAGCACGTGGACCGCTTTCAGATTTTAATTCAACGCCAGCTCTCGGCGCGAGTAAACGCAAGGCTTCAATAAAAGAAATTTTTTCAATTTCCATAATAAAAGAAAATAAATCTCCACCTTTGCCGCAACCAAAACAATGCCATACTTGTTTAGTTGGGCTGACATTAAATGACGCAGTTTTTTCGTTATGAAACGGACAACGCGCCACAAAATTTAACCCAGCGGGCCGAAGGGGTACATAGCCGCGAATTACTTCAATAATATCGAGTCGTGATTTTATTTCATCTGCTGGACTTGTCATAACTATTTTTTAAACTTTAACCAAGGATTTGACGGCGCTGAACTTTTTTTGTTTGTTGTTGATTTTGGGGATTGACCTAGTAAAATTTTTAAACGCTCTACTTCTTCTTTGACCGGACCTTCGTCTTCATATTCTCCGCTGTGCGCGGTGGTGCCTTCGTAACTTGCTTGTTTTTGATCAAGATGAATATTAATTACAATCTCTCCCTTATCTTTTTCATTAACATAAATATGAAAACGTGGATAACGATTATTATTAACAGGGCGCGCAAAACTTCCCTGACCGCTGCGACGATCTTCAATATATGTATAGCCAGCCTGTCGTAAAAATTGATGGTAACTGACCGAAAGTTGATTGTTGTTGATGCTAAACTTCATGTAAATATGTGCGGAGGGTGAGGGATTCGAACCCTCGGTACCTTTCGGTACACACGCTTTCCAAGCGTGCGCACTAGACCGCTATGCGACCCCTCCAATCTAAAGTACCTGTAAAAATTAACGCAGTTCGGAGAATTTTACAACTCTAT
>CAYRGL010000091.1:0-3036 GCA_964423915.1 uncultured Gammaproteobacteria bacterium
GTCGCAGTTTGCAATTGACCACAAACTTTTAGATCAGCGGTATACTTTGTCCAGGCATCTTTACGAGCTTGAGCCAAAGCTTTGTTAGCAGTTTGAGCTGAGGTTTTAAAAGCTTGCAAACAAACTTTATTAGCATCTGCTTGAGTTTGAGCAGTTGTTTGATTTAATGCTGCTTTTTGACAAGTATTACGAGCATCAATTGCAGCGTTAAAACTTGTGGCATACGTTGTCATAGCAGTTTTAACAGCAGTGTCTTTTGTGTCCATGGCTGTTCCTACGCATGTTATAGTTTGAGGTTGAATAAGAACCGGGTTTTTACGATGTCCCCAAAGCGCTGTACCTTTTCTAATTATATTCATGAAATTTTGAATTTCATTTGGATGGGAAATCTTTTCCATTCCCTGAGTAGACCCATTACCTTCAGCAAAAGCAAGACTGCCAAAGACTAATGAAAAAGCAACGAGTAACATGATGAATTTTTTCATACAGTTTGTTGTTAAACCCTTAATTGGGTTTGGTTAATTATAGCATAGATTGTAACGCCATTAGCTCGGGTATGTTACAGGCTATATTTCATGCTATATTAGTGATATGAGCAGTACAAAAGCTGTATTTTTTGACCCTGATAAAAAGCGCTGGCCACGTATTAGGCTAAGCGTTGTTATTGTTATTTCGGTTATTAGCTTAATTTTGGGTCTTTTGGCTTTTAGCATTATTTCAGCTCCAGTTTTAAGTTCATTACAGCTTGGGCAAGCTGCTCAGATATTTGGTAAGGGAAATCATCCGGTACGCCAAGCATTATTAGGACAATATAATCAACGTTTAGCTCGAACCAAGCTTGCGTTGGCACGAGAAATCAGACATTCTAACCAAATAAAAACACTTGCCCCTAGAAATTCAAGTACAAAAACTATTGGATATTATGTTAATTGGGATCCATCATCTTTAAATTCTTTGGCCACTAATATTAATAGTTTAGATGTTGTTATAGGCGAATGGCTGCACTTATCAGGGTCGGATGGCTCTGTAGTAATAGATACTTCGGGTTCATATACTGCTGCTCTTGATTTAATTCATAAACGAAAACCAGATTTGCAGGTTTTTGCTTTAATAAATAATTTTGAAAATAATAGTTGGAATGCCAAAGCATTATCAACCATGTTGGCTAGTGAAACAGCGCGACAAAAAAATATCACGAGCATTATTCAGTTTGTTAAAAATAATAATTTAACCGGAGTAAATATTGATTTTGAAGAAGTCGGTCTAGAATCACAGGCTAATCTTAATAAGTACATGCAAGAATTACATAATGCCTGTGCTAAAGAAAATTTGTTAGTTTCTATTAATTTACCAGCTGATGATGATAATTTTAATTATAAACTTTTATCAGCTAACAGCGATTATGTAATTTTAATGTTGTATGATGAACATTGGGCCACAGGATTACCTGGTCCAATTTCTTCATTACAATGGTATGCGAGTATAGTAGCCAAGCGAGCTCCAGAAATCGGAGCAAATAAATTAATTATTGGTTTAGGAAATTATGGTTATGATTGGGCAGCAGGACAGCCAGCGGTTAATTTAACTTATGAAGAAGCAATTTTATCAGCCCGTGATTCGCAAGCTGACATTTCCTTAGAACCAACTTCTTTAAATCCATATTTTAGTTATGATGATGAAGTTGGTGTACATCATGATGTTTGGTTTTTAGATGCGACCAGTGTATATAATGAAATCATCATGGCCAAAAATATTAAGCCGTTCGGTTTTTCTGTTTGGCGTTTGGGCAGTGAAGATCCATCAATTTGGCCATTACTTGAACAGGATGAAAATTTAAATCAAACAAGTTTAACCCCGTTAGAATCAATTGCTTTTGGTTATGATGTTGATTATCAAGGGCAAGGGGAAGTATTAAAAGTTGTTAGCAAACCACAAGAAGGTAAACGAAGTTTTAGTTATGATGCTCAGCAAAATTTAATAGTTAATGAAAAATATGTAAGCTTCCCTTCGCCTTATGTTATTCAACGCTATGGGCAGGCTAATAAAAAAATCGCATTAACCTTTGATGATGGACCAGATCCGCAATATACTCCGCAAATTTTAGATATTCTCAAGCAATATAATGTCAAAGCCAGCTTCTTTATTATTGGTCAAAACGGCGACGCCAATCCTGAGTTGCTAGAACGAATATATGATGAAGGACATGACATTGGCAACCATACCTATACGCATCCGAACATCGCGCATATTAGTTTGCGACAATTAGCTTTAGAAACAAGTGCCACAGAACGCTTACTCGAAGCAACTATTAATCATCAATCTCATTTATTTCGTTCGCCTTATGCTGAAGATTCAGAACCAGACACGGCTGACCAAGTTCAACCTGTAGAGTTTTTAAATAATCTTGGTTATTTGGATGTTGGTATGCAAATTGATCCGAGTGATTGGAAAAAACCCGGCGTTGATCAAATTGTACAAGCCGTGGTGGCTGGCGCTTTAAAAAATAATGGTAACATTGTTCTCTTGCATGATGCAGGTGGTGATCGCAGTCAAACCATTGCTGCTTTGCCACAAATTATTACTCAGTTACAAGCCAAGGGCTATACCTTTACAACTGTTTCGGGTTTACTTGGAAAAACACGAGATGAAGTTATGCCGCCGGTGGCAGCAAGTAGTATGTGGAAAAATTGGGCGAACTTAGCAGGTTTTAGTTTTTTGCGTTATGCTGATTCAGTTATCCACTATATATTTTTAATTGGTATTATCCTTGGACTTTTGCGAATACTTTTTATTATTATTTTTGCCATTAAACAAAAAGTAACCAAAATATCAAAAGAAAAGTTTCATGGCACAGTGGCTGTTATTGTTGCGGCTTATAATGAATCAAAAGTTATTAATAGAACTATTGCTTCGTTGCTCGCGGCTGAGCCAAAGGAGGAGGCTTCCTCCTAGCTTCAGGCATTGGGCGGCTAGGGGGACCAGCACGTCCAGATTGCCGACGGCGCGCATGGTGGCGAAGTCGAAGGCGGGGGTGGG
>CAYRGL010000092.1:0-3032 GCA_964423915.1 uncultured Gammaproteobacteria bacterium
AGCTGGCAACCTAATGCTATGAGTATGACTGATACGACCAGTGATGGATATTATAAGTTATACAAACGTGTTAATGACTATCAGGTCTTTAACATGGCGTACTATGGGGTCAGCGGCAGTAATAACTGCTTCGCTCAGATAGCGCCCAATCCTCCGTATTGGACTGATATATATTACAGAACCTGGGGGACTAATTACTATATCGGCGTAGAATTCATTGGAGGTTTACCAAACACTATTGGTGTTATTCCTCCAGCGTTAATGCCAGGCACGGTTGGTGATTCAGGGTCAACCCCAGTCATGAGGTTGGGACTTGGAGCCACTACTGACACGATCTATGTCTACTTCTGCAAGGACCGTGCCAATGGTATTTCTAATTCGTTCTGGGAAAATAATATCACCGGAATAAACAATCATGAATCAGTATCTGATATGGCAGCTTACCCAAATTGGTGGTCTGCTAAATTTCTCAGGTCAGCATTAGGCAATAATATGGCCTTAGATTGTCTTTACGGCACAGATCCTGGTTTTGCTAGCATGTCATCAAGTTATTTTTGGGATCCGTCTAACTCCTGGCTTGCAGTTTTGCCGGGCACAATCGGAAATAGCAAAACATCGCTTGTCTTCCAATATGTTAACGGTAAGGTTTATGTACAGTTCAGGGGCCAGTTCGTACAACTTAAATAACAAAGTTCTTTCGATAATAAAGCATGTAAATTCATGCAGCCCGATACAATTTCGTATCGGGCTTTTTTAATACTTTTCTTTATGATAGAGTAGTGATATGAAACTCTATATTAGCACGGCGACTCATACCCATATTGTTCTTGAATTACGATCAGGTAATAACGTTTTGTTGCGCAAAGAAATTGAAGCTGCTCATCGTCAAGCGGAGAAGTTGTTGCCTGAGCTCGAAATGATGCTGAAGAAAATAAAGAAAAAATTAAGCGATATTAAAGAAATTATTGTTGAGAATAAAGGCGAAGGTTTTACAGCTTTGCGTATTGGCGTTTGTACGGCCAATGCTTTAAGCTATGCTTTGTCTGTACCGTTAAGAACACCAACGCAGGGGAAAGTTACCATCGCTGAACCTAAGTATTCAAAAGCCCCCACCATAACCAAAAAGAAGAATTAGAAGAGTTATACACCACTATTTTTTAAGCGCCTGTGCATAAGTAACAGGTGTTTTTTATTTTTGGCAAAAAACCTAAGAAAACAATATAAAAAACCAGTGGTTTACAATGATTGACCAAGGTGGAAAAATGGTGTAAAATTATAGTATAAAGGGGAAAAGTGGGGAATTGTGGAAAAGTCTACGCTCACTCCCAAACTAAGATGTTTATTGGAGAATACAATCACACGCTTGATGATAAGGGAAGGCTCGCTGTCCCGGCAAAATTCCGACAACTTTTACGGAACGGTGCTGTAGTGGCCAAGGGACTTGATAAGTGTTTAGTTTTATATCCGAAAAAAGAATGGGACAAGTTAGCGGAAAAGATTTCGGCGCTACCTTTTAATAAAACCAATGATAGAAGTTTAGCTCGTTTTATTTTAGCTGGAGCAATCGAAGCTGATTTTGATAACCAAGGAAGAATCACTCTACCTGATTATTTACGATCATTTGCCAAACTTCATAAAAAAGCAGTGATTGCTGGTTTGTACAGTCGTTTGGAAATTTGGGATGAAACTGCTTGGAACCTCTATAAGAAAGCTACTGAAAAACAAAGCAATCAGATTGCCGAAGCTTTAGGCGAAATTTAAAAAAATGTATCAACATATTCCTGTCATGCTTAAAGAGGCGATGGAATATCTTGACCCACGTCCTGGAGAAATTATTATTGATGGAACCTTGGGTGGTGGGGGATACACATTTGAGATAGCAAAAAAGGTTGGGACGAAAGGTAGAGTGCTAGCGATTGATCTGGACGAAAACGCCATTACTAATGCCAAATTAAAGATTGAGAAGCAAAGTATTAATAATATAGTTCTTGAACAAGCAAACTTTCGAGAATTAGCCGAGCTCGCCGAGAAACATTTTAAGATTCGGCCTGCCGGGCTAATCCTTGATTTAGGATTATCGTCAGCTCAGATTGCTGACATGAGTCGCGGATTTTCTTTTAAAGAAGACGCACCATTAAGTATGGCCTTCGGATCATTAATTTCTGATCGACGTACCGAAGGGTTAGTAAATTTAAAATCGTTAGCTGAGCTAACATCTATTATACGAGACTTTGGCGAAGAGCATTATGCCTACAAAATTGCTCGATCAATTGTTGAGCAACGTAAACTTGAAAAGATTACAACCACAAAACAATTAGTCGAAGCAATAGCTAAAGCCGTACCGAGCTCGTATAAAAGAATGAAGATTCATTTTGCCACTCGAACTTTTCAGGCCTTGCGTATTGCCACTAATAAAGAATTAGAAAATTTAGAAGTCGCCTTGAATGAAGCAAAAAAAGTTTTAGCTCCGGGCGCTCGAATCGTTATCGTCTCCTTTCACAGTTTGGAAGATAGAATCGTTAAGCAATTTTTCAGACAAGAAGCCAAAGACTGCATTTGTCCGCCTAAAGTTCCAGTTTGTGTCTGCCATCATCAAGCGTGGCTTACCATTTTAACAAAAAAAGCAGTATCCGCTAGTCGTGAGGAAATCGTGGCAAATCCTCGTTCACGCAGTGCTAAACTTCGTGCCGCCAAAATTTTATAACATAAAAACAAAAATAAAAATATGACTCACTCTCATGTGCCTCGTGAAAAACTGTCGTCGTTTAACCGTTTCTTGGTTTTTGCCATTGTTATTACGGCTGTCGCTCACTTCCTTATTGTGAATGATTTATCAACAAAAGGTTTTGTATTTAAAGATTTGAAGGTAAAAAGCAATGATTTAATGGCGCAGCGTCAGACAATGGAAAGTGATGTCAGCGCCTTGGCTTCATATCAAAATCTTAATCCGCGAATAGAGGCTTTACATTTAGTGACAGCCGATTCGATCCATAACTTAAACTGGGATCAGCACAAGGAGGCTAAACAATAGA
>CAYRGL010000093.1:0-2934 GCA_964423915.1 uncultured Gammaproteobacteria bacterium
CCTTCATTAATTGGGGTTTGACCGCACTGACTATCATTTTGGCAGATAACTCCTGAGTTATTTGTACAACGATTAACGGCGACTATTTTTGCGGCATTAACATATACGCTTCGTCCATCACGTACGGCGTCGTAACCGTCAACAATCAAAGATTGCGGCGAACCTTTGACTTTTATATTTCGTTGATACCACAATAATGGCGAAAAATGCTCTGGATTAGGCACAACTCGCAAGCCAATAGCATCGGGTGAATTTACCACTTGATTATTCCCCTGCCCACCAATCGGTGCATCATTAGCATTTGAACCAGTAGCCGATGCCGCAAAACTAGGCGTCTTAAAAACGGCGCTTAGAAAAATCACACCAGCGATGATAAAAAATAATCTGTATTTCATGCTTAAACTTACTCTTATAGTATACTAAAAAAAACAAGTTACAACAAATAAGCTTATTTTTGGCAATGAGGGCAAAAATGCGTACCTCGCCCTGCGACTCTAATTTTTTGTATGGTATGTCCGCACACTAAGCATTTTTCATTTTTCCGACCGTATACACGCAAAAATTTTACGAAATTTCCTCGTAAACCATTAGGGTCTAAAAAATTACTAAAGGTTGTCCCCCGTTCTTTAATTGATTTATTAAGAATCACTGGAATGGCAATAAAAATATTTTTTAACTCTTTTACATTCAGTGTACTAATTTTTCGTTGCGGCCTGACATGCGCTTTGAATAAAACCTCATCAACATAGATATTCCCCAAACCTGCGATTAATTTTTGATCAAGCAGGGCGGCTTTAATGCTTGAGCGAGGTCTATGTGTTAGCAATGATGAAAAAATTTCAAAACTTAATTTCTTATCAAAGGGTTCATGACCTAATTTTTTTTCAATCTCTTCATACTTTTTCAGATTCATATATTCAACCCAACCGAACTTTCTAATATCATTAAAATATAAAACACCTCCATTTTTAAAATGAATAGTAAGATGAGTAAAAGCATTAGGCACAGCTATACCTGTGGAAACAATCGGATGTCCACCAACAGCCAAAACTTTTTTATTTTTGTAAATAAGTTGTCCGGTCATTTTCAAATGAAACACGAGTAAGCCGTCATTTAATTCTATAATTAACATTTTAGCGCGCCGAAAAACGTTCGTGATTTTTTTCTTAAGGACCTGACGGCTAAAAAAAGACTGCGGATTGCGCAGCATTTTACCGAGCTCTCTGTATTCAAGTCTGACAATAACTTGATTTTTTAAATACAGATTGAGATCGCGAGCGATTGTCTCAACTTCGGGTAATTCAGGCATACATTATAAATGTAACTCAGCTGCAGTTTTTAAACCATGATGTGGACCAGCTTTAGTTAAAACTGAGGCAGCATTTTTAGCAGCTACTAACAAAGCTCGAGAAATATCGTGATGCATATCAAACGAAGCCACAAAGGTTGCGGCAAAAGCGTCGCCAACTCCGGTCGTATCAACGACTTTTGAACTTAATGATTTTTGATTATATATTGTTTTATTACTCATGGCCGAAGCACCCTTGCCGGCATTAGTAATAACTACAATACGTGGTCCATACTTTGTTAGTGCACGCAATAGTTGTTGTATCGAATAGTTACCCTTCTTAATGCCCTGCTGTGATACATATAATTGAGTAGCTTCGTCTTTATTTAAAATAAGTATTTCTGTTTTTTCTAAAAATTGTTTCAAAACGGAATAGCCGGCTGATAATTGTACTCGGCCCGGATTCCAGGCAATATTGGCTTTACTGTCCATGATTTTCTTTAGAGCGTTTCGCCAAGGGCCCGTTAATGAACTGACATAGACCCGTTTAGCTTTTTGCATGGCACGCAGTAAGCTCGAGTGTATTTCCAAATAATCATTAGCACCGCGATACGTAAAAATAACATGGTCGTTCGCCGCAGTTTTAACAATCGTAGAAAGACCTGAGGCGCCTGCGTGACGGAGCGTAAAACGTGTATCAATTTTATGTTTAAGCAAATTCTGTAAAATACGATCACCGCGCTCATCTTCTCCAAGACAAGCATGAACAGCAACTTTTTTACCTAAACGCGTAAAAGCCAAGGCTGAATTAATTGCTCCTCCACCAAAGCCAGAATGAAGATCGGTAATTCCGATTTTAGCGCCGTATTCAAAAGCAACTAATTTTGTGCGCAAGGGATCGGTTGCATTATTAATCATTACATAATCATCAACCATGGCAATAAGATCCTCGGTCGCACCACCAATTGTAATAACATCAAATCGCTTCATTTTATTTAAGTTCATCAAGGGTAACTACTTTAACAAAAATACTTGTACCACGTTGTACTTTTAAACCAATTTTTTTACCTGGACTAAATTCGCTGATGTATGACTGTAAAGGTAAGCGTTCATCAATCGCGTTGCCATCAGCTTCAAAAATAATATCGCCTTCTTGCAAACCAACAACAGCGGCTGGTGAGCCGGCAATAACTGCTGGTTCGCCGTTATCTCCCTGACTAATAAGTGCACCGGTTGAGCGACTTAACTTTTTTGCATCGGCTAATTCAGGAGTAATAATTTGATAACGCACGCCAAGACGAGCCCGAATAATTCGTCCGTTTGTTCGAGCGCTCGACACGATTGGTTTTACTTCGTTAACCGGAATAGCAAAACCTAAGCTCTCGCCTCCTTCGTCTTTGGCAACATCCACACCAATAACCTTACCATCAAGATTTACTAACGGTCCGCCTGAGTTACCTAGATTAATTTGCGCGTCTGTTTGAATAACATTGTGCAAGTCTTCTT
This sequence comes from uncultured Gammaproteobacteria bacterium, assembly GCA_964423915.1. Lineage (GTDB taxonomy): Bacteria > Patescibacteriota > Patescibacteriia > Patescibacteriales > Patescibacteriaceae > Patescibacterium. The sequence continues at coordinate 2,795 of CAYRGL010000093.1, forward strand.
CACTACCATCAATACCCGCTGCCACTAAACTTCGTCCCAAACCAGAAACAATACCTTTGGTGGCACTATTATCATAACGGCCAAGTGCGTTGCCAATGGCAATAACCGTTGTCCCAACTTGCAGTGTATTACTGTCGCCC
>CAYRGL010000094.1:0-2886 GCA_964423915.1 uncultured Gammaproteobacteria bacterium
AACGTTTTAGAAAGCTCATCTGTTTTTTAGCCAGCTCGCGATTTGTTTCTCGATCTTTATACAAACCAAAATCTTTTGTATCGTAAAACTTATCCTTGAGATTTTTGAAAAAATAAATTCTGCCCTCATCATGATAAATATAACTTTTCATTGTGGCGCTCGCTGCCACACGTTCGGCGCGTTGCGATAAATCCCAATCTTCACAATTATATGATTCGGTAGTATAACCGCCGGCTTGTTCAAAAACTTCTTTTCTAAAAAATCGTGATCCGTTCATCCAATCAATGCCGATATATAAACTTCGTTCCAATTTTTTGCACTTTGTCCAAAAACCCTCACCAAACGATTCTTCAGTAATTTTTAATGAACCAATCTCTTTTTCTTTTTCAAATCTTTCCACTCCTTCGGCGACAAGACTTGGCGAAAGCACCATGTCGCTGTCTAACATTAATAAATATGCTCCGCTCGCTTGTTTGGCACCGAAATTTCTTTGGAAGGTTCTTTCCGGACCAAAATTAAAAACCTTATCAGTATACTTTCGTCCAATTTCTTTAGTAGTGTCCGTTGAATTATTATCAACCACAATCAATTCAATAGCATTGTAGGTTTGATCTTTTATTGATTTTAAACAAGCCTCCAAGGTTCTGGATGAATTTCTGGTCGGGACAATAATTGAAACCAATGGATTTAAATCCATATTTATTTTACAAGTTTTAATTTAAAGATAACTTCTTCCGGTGAAAAAAATCCGACACACAATCTCTCATACAAGACCGGTTCAATATTGCCAATAAAATTAAATACTTGTTTTAAAATTGGAAAATTTGTAAAATTAAAGCTTTTTTCAATAATATCAAAACTAAAATGCGCTCCCATGTTTGTTGTATGGTCTTTTTTCCACTGCTCGTAAAATTTTAACTTCTTATTGTCGATATTTTCATAATTGTCAAAACTACGGATGGAAAAAGGAATTTTATGTGAAGGATCGCCAAAATATTTGGTGTTTAAAAAAAATGGAACCCTAATATCCCATATAGCTCCGGGCTTACTAATTCTAGCTAATTCGCTTATCGTGACATGAAAATCATTTAAATGTTCTAAAATATGAAAAGCACAGATTTCATCAAAAAAATTATCAGCAAAAGGATACGGCGGTTGATTAAAATCAAAAATAGTATCAACCCCGGGGTAATTGACTAAGTCGGCATTAACATATCCTTCTTTAATTTTATTACCTGAACCAAAATTTAATTTTTTCATATTTATCATGAAATACTTGCTTTTACTTCTTCCACGCTAATCTTATCCATTCCGCTTTCTGCGGCTCGCGGCAAGGCTCGTTTTAAACTATAAGTATACCATGATTTAAAGGCTTTCGGCCTTATTAGCCTAACTAAATCCTTACTAAAAGGCAAACTCCAGGCATCGTTGGTTGAAGCCCATAAAGTCACTATTTGTTTATGCAAAGCCACGGCTAAATGGCCAAAACCATTATCATTGCAGATTAAGAGCTTAAGTTGATTTAAGATGCCTAAAGCTTGGCCGAAACTTACCCCAGCAATAAGTTGGCAGTTACTTGGGTCATTAATAAGTTGAGATAATTCTTCTCCAAGATTCTTTTCCTCCGGTCCGCAAAAAATTAAAATTTTTGCGTTTTTTTCTTTAATAAGATTGCGAGCAAGCTGAGCATATCTTTCAATGGACCAACGTCTCAGCATTGCGGCCGGCGAATTAGTTGAGCCCGGATGAAGTCCGATAATGTTTTCATTTTGCCAACCAAGTTTTTGAATATAATTTTTTCCAAATTCAATATCTTCTGGGACCAATTTTAAATCATACTGTATATCATCTTTTTGAATTAGCTCATGCCACAGTATTCCAAGAGGTTTTAAAAGATTCAAATTATTTTCAACATTATGTAAATCTTCCTCAACTAAAATCAAATCTGTTTCCAAAAAATTGGCCTCTGACCAATAACCTGTGAAAAATCGATGGGCAATTCTTTTTTGAGCGCCAATCAACCAATGAATAATATGATACTCACGACGATACGCCGGAAAAGCTAAGATTGAAACATTGTAATGATTTTTTCGTAAATTCCAAATTGTTCTCAAGGCGTTTAAGGTTATTTTTGGATAGACCGATAGTTTGTAAATCAAGTTAACAAAAGGATTTTGTAAAAAAATATAGTGTGATGCTTCAAACATCACTGCTACATCGATTTGACTGTTTGGAAATTTTTGTTTGAGTAAACGAAGTAAGGGCGTCGCCATCAGACTGTCGCCGATTCCGGGTAGACACAGTACTAAAAATTTTTGCTTAGCTTTTGGATCGAGTTTTTCGGATAACATATAAAGGCCGTTTCAGAATTTCCGTATGAATATTAGCAATATACAAAGCCATAAGACCAAGGGACGATAAAATAATACCGACCAAAAAAGTAATAAAAATTGCGAGTTGCGCCGGACCGGAAAAACTTGAAGCTAGTGCCCAATGAAAAATATATTTACCAAACAAAATATACAGACCAGCTAAACCGGCAATAAAAGTAATTATAATCCCAAGATAACCGGCTAACTTAAGCGGAATTAAGCTCAGTGAAACAAAACTATTAAAAGCCAGTCTCATTAATTTTATAAAACCGTAGCTTGCTTTGCCTTCGGCTCTGACCGGAGAATCAAAATAAATGTAGTCGCGTCGAAAACCAAGCCAATCAATAAGTCCGCGTGTTAAGCGGCCTCGTTCGGAAAAAGTATTAAAAGCATCAATAACTGCTCGATCCAGCAAACGGAAATCCGAAGCATTAGGTGTAATTTTAATATCGGCAATCAATTTAATTATTTTGTAAAATAAAAAAGAACCAGCGTTTTTTATCATTCCGGCGCC
>CAYRGL010000095.1:0-2825 GCA_964423915.1 uncultured Gammaproteobacteria bacterium
TCCTGAAGGTTTAAAATTTACCGCGTTATTGCTTTGGGCAATCATTGTTGGGCTGGCTACGGTAATTGGTCGTTTGTTTAGCGGACATAGTGTGTCGGCCGATGTGACAGGTCCGGTGGGTATTGCGGCTTTAACTGGTCAAATGGCTGATATGGGTTTTGCGTACTTGGCGCAATTTGGTGCCATGCTATCGTTGAACTTGGCGGTCATAAATTTTATTCCTTTTCCGGCCCTCGATGGTGGCCGCGTTTTATTTTTAATTATTGAAAAGATAAAAGGTAAACCGGTTAAACAACAAACAGAAGCGATTATTCATAATATCGGTTTTATTATTCTGATAGGCCTTATTATTCTGGTAACTTATAAAGACATTATTAAATTATTTTAAATATGAAGATGAATATCAAATCAACTAACCTAGAATTAACCCCGGCCATTAAAAAATATGTCGAAGAAAAAATGAGTGGCATTGAGCACTTTTTAGGAAAAGAGCCAGTTATTAATTTTGATATTGAAGTTGAACTCACCACCAAACATCATAATAAAGGAGAAATATTTCGCGCTGAAGCTAACCTAGAAATTGTTAAAGACTTACTTCGCGTGGAAAAAACTGAAGCTGATTTGTATAAAGCAATTGATAAAGTCAAAGATCACTTAGTCGAACTCATAAAAAAACACAAAGAAAAGAGGATTGCCAAACGCCGTCAGATAGTATAAGATAGCTTGATTATGAGCCTATTATCCAAAGTATTCGGCGATCCTAATGCTCGAGTGCTTAAAACGCTTGAGCCATTGATTTCGCAGATAAATTCATTTGAAACGAAGTTTGCTGCCCTCTCAGACGAGGAGTTAGCAGCTTTAACGTTGGATTTTAGAAAACGTTTGGGCGTTAGTCGTGCTGAAGACGGCACCTTGGTCCAAAGCTTGTCCAAAGAAGAAGAATCTAAAATGTTAGACGAGCTATTGCCAGAAGCCTTTGCCGCTGTTCGCGAAGCGTCAAAACGCGTAACCGGTCAGAGACATTATGACGTACAGTTAGTCGGAGGAATTATTTTGCATCGCGGGCAAATCGCAGAAATGAAAACTGGTGAAGGAAAAACCTTAGTCGCGACCTTGCCATTATATTTAAATGCTCTCGTTGGTCGCGGTGTACATCTTGTTACCGTCAATGATTATTTGTCGAGAGTTGGTGCGGGCTGGATGGCGCCGGTCTATTATGCTTTAGGTTTGTCGACCGGAGTTATTGTTCATGACGAAGCGCTTGTCTATGACCCAGCACATTATGACGATAAACAATATGATGAACGATTGCGACGTTTTCGTAACGTGCATCGACAGGACGCCTATCGTTGCGATGTCTTATACGGTACCAACAATGAATTTGGTTTTGATTATTTGCGCGACAACATGGTTTTAAGCAGTGCGGAAATGTCACAGCGCGAATTATATTTTGCTATTGTCGACGAAGTTGACTCAATTTTAATTGATGAAGCACGAACGCCGTTAATTATTTCTGCGCCGGCAGAAGAATCAGCGGATCGTTATTATACCTATGCCAATTTGATGAAAGCCTTGGCACAAAATCCTGATTTGTATAACAAGGATGAAAAAATGAGAGCGGTACATTTAACCGAAATTGGCCAAGATTGGGTGGCAGAACGACTAAAAAATGATCCGTGGAAGTCAGGCGATACGATTGCCCAGTTTCACTTAGAGGCCGCGTTAAAAGCGCAGTGCATGTTTGAGCGTGATAAAGACTATGTTGTTAAAGAAGGCGAAGTTATTATTGTTGATGAATTTACCGGACGTATGATGTTTGGGCGCCGTTATAGCGAAGGCTTGCATCAAGCCATTGAAGCTAAAGAAAATGTAAAAATACAAAGAGAGAGTCGAACTCTTGCTACAGTAACGTTCCAAAACTACTTCCGTATGTTTTATAAGCTTTCCGGTATGACCGGAACAGCGATGACCGAAGCCGAAGAATTTTTCAAAATTTATAAATTAGAAACCGTTTCCATTCCGACCAATCGTCCGACTAAACGTAAAGATTTAAATGATCAAATTTACGGTTCTGAAGACGCTAAGTTTAAAGCGGTTATTGAAGCAGTACGAGAGCGTCACAAATCCGGACAGCCGGTCTTAGTTGGTACAATTTCTATTGAAAAGAATGAATATCTAGGTGCCATGCTCGAACGCGAAGGCATTCAAGCTGAAGTTTTAAACGCCAAACAACACGAAAAAGAAGGAAACATTATTGCCCAAGCCGGTAAGCCGGGCGCCGTTACTATTGCGACTAACATGGCTGGCCGCGGAGTAGATATTATTTTAGGCGGCACGCCCTTTGATCAAGAAAACTATGACAAAGTTGTTACGGCCGGCGGTTTACATGTTATTGGTACAGAACGACATGAAGCGCGTCGTATTGATAACCAGCTGCGTGGTCGTGCCGGACGACAAGGCGACCCGGGTTCCAGCCAATTTTATGTTTCCATGGAAGATGATTTAATGAGAATTTTCGGCGGCGAGCGCATGAAAAATTTAATGAAGACTTTGAAACTTCCTGAAGACATGCCGATTGAAAACAAAGTTATTTCGCGTTCCATTGAATCGGCACAAAGACGAGTTGAAGGCAATAACTTTGATATTCGTAAACATTTAGTTGAATACGATGACGTGATTAATCACCATCGTCATTCAATATACGGACGACGTAAAGAAGTTTTGCTTTTAGCAGAACGTGAAAGTGTTGAGGACGAGAAAACTATGCGCGATATTATTTTGGATATGGTGGAAGCAGAAATTGAACAACTCGTTAGTTTTCATAC
>CAYRGL010000096.1:0-2823 GCA_964423915.1 uncultured Gammaproteobacteria bacterium
GGGTGGCTTGCGCTTTCAAAGCTTTAATTTTGGCATAGGCCTGATCCTTGGTTAAACCGCTCTGACAACCTTCAGAGCCTTGGTAACAAATTAAAATGTGGCTAGCTTCAACTTCACTAACTTGTTTACCATCAACTTTTAATAACTGATAACCGACAGTTGTCGTTGATAAATCACGACTCGTCTTACCAATACCGACTTGTTCTGCGGCTTTGGCTAGATCTGGATTATCTTTAGCTGCCACCCAGCCCATGTCTCCGCCGTTATTCTTTGTAGCATCATCCTCGCTATACGTTTTAGCTAAAGCGGCAAAATCACCGTTAGATAATAGCTTGCCTAAAACATCTTGAGCTTTGGCTTGTGCATTCTTATTATAATCAGCCATGTCTTTTTTCTGTGCGTCAGTCAAAGCCGCGGGTGCGGTGCGTTCTTCTTTAAACTCTAGCAACGGAGTTTCACCAATTTTCTTAATCGCGTCTCGGATATCTTTGATCCCCGCTAATTCAACAATAATGCGATACGTTCCATCAACGCCGCGATCAACTTGCACCAAAGGTTCACTCACGCCAAAAACGTTAACACGTTTTTCAATAACGTCGCGGGCACCATCTACGGCTGAGCTCTGGTCGGCCAAAGCAACGCCGGAAACATTAGCATCATAGGTAAGTTGAGAACCGCCTAGAAGATCCAAGCCAAGCTGGAAAGGAATTTCTTTAACCTTAGGCAAAGGAATTTTGTAGTTAGAAACCGCTTGATTATAGTAATTGCCAAACGTGATTAAACCAGCGGCAATTGCTAAAACTAGCACAAAACTAAAAGCCCACCAGACTTTTTTACGGCCTTTTGGGAAAAATACTCGCGAAAATACTGAGTCAGACATATTTTGTTTATTTATATATGTTCGTATTTTAAACGATTAATCATTTTAAATCAAGTGGATAAACTCATAAATTAGCCTTATTTGTAAGGTTTTTTACAATCTATTGACAATTTTTAAGTATTATGTTATTATAATAAACGTTAAGCACTTTTAATAACTGTTAAATGTCCACATAAAGGAGAATAAGCCGTGCTTTAAGTACAAACCAACATAAAGTGCAGAACGGGAGGTAGTCCCAGCGCGATGGCCGAAAAATCCAAAGCCTTTACATTGTAAAGGCTTTTTTTATTTCTTGAGATCTAATTTACCGCTTATTAAATCAGTAACTATTTTAAAATGTTCAGGCTTTTCAAAATCTAATTCACTGCGATCAATAAAATAGGCATTGTGGTGGCGAGAAAAAAAATCGCGATGTGCATTTCCTGCCATTACAAAACGATTGACCACGTCGCCATCAATTTCAAACAATCTCCCCCGCTGCATCATGAACTCATGAACTTTATTTTTATCCGCTTCTAAAATAATCATTAAATCCGGCATGGAAAGAAATTGCGAATCTAATAAAGATAATTCTCTCATTAAATCTTTTTGAAATTCGTGTTCAAGCCAATGTTCGCTATACACATCATTGGTCAGCCAAAACGTATCCATGATTACGTTTTTACCGGCCGCTTTAAGTTGCTCGGCTTTCAAATGCATTTTGGTTAAAAGATTGCGAAAAAAAATACGCGATTCAAGCTGATTTTGATTATCGCGCAAATTTTCTTTAATGCGTTCGGGAAATTCTTCACCTTCAAAAATAGCTTCGGCCTGATAATAATCCGCCAACATGTGCACCAAAGTTGACTTCCCTGTTCCCGGACCGCCACACACGGCTATTATATACGGCTCTATCATATCTTAACTTAAAAAATGTAACCCCTTTTTGTATAAAGGCAAAAAGTCTTTATGTCCATAAAAAATATTTTCAGGTAATGCTTCTAAATCAAACCACTCCCACGCCTCACATTTTTCTGGTTCATTATTATGTAGTTCACCGCTCCACTTAGTCACTAAAAAATTAATGTGGAGATAATGGCCATTTTCTTGAATCCCGTTAACCAGTTGCAAGAATTCCAATTCCTCGGCCTTTAAATTTGTTTCTTCCAATAATTCTCTCTTGGCAGCCTCTATTAAATCTTCATTCTCTTCCAAATGTCCTCCCGGTAATCCCCATTGACCATGCCCAGCAACATTAAGACGTTTGCCTAAAAGTATTTTATTATCTTTGATAAGAAAGGTATTGACTCCTAAAACAAATCGACGCTCTGCCATATTATTTTTTTGCCATCAACTGTTGATGCTCAGGAGTATTTAACATACCACATTTCTTCCATTTCTTGCCGCTACCGCAGGGACATTGATCATTACGTCCAATTTCATTGCCTTCGCTGTCTTTAACCTTTCGCTCAGTAAAGACCTGTGTCACGCTCGAGCCTCCTTCGCCCATAGTTTTCGCCGGGGCAGAGATTGTTATATTTCCTAAATTTGTTTTAGGCATAACAAAATCTCGCAAACCGCCAACTTTATAAATAGAATATGTTACTTGTCTTTGGATTAACGATAATAATTCATGATACATTCTAAATGATTCTTTTTTGTATTCAACCAACGGATCTCTTTGACCATAACCGCGCAAACCAATACCGCGGCGCATATAATCCATGATTTCAAGATGATCCATCCACAAACTATCAATTGATTGTAATAAGACCGACTTTTCAACTTCGCGCCAATCAAATCCGGCGTCGCGCGCCATTTTTGTCATTGTGTCATAGGTCTCATTAGCTTTTTTAACTAATAACTCAATTAACTCCGTTTTAATTTTAATCTTATCAAGTTTCGAACTATCTTTAGTAATGGCGTCAAAATGCGCGTCTAAATTCCCTTCTATTGGAAAAATA
>CAYRGL010000097.1:0-2808 GCA_964423915.1 uncultured Gammaproteobacteria bacterium
CTAAAGTTGCAATTAAAGCCGTGCCTCCATAACTTATAAGCGGTAAGGGAACGCCGGTCATGGGTAAAAAGTTAGTAATACCACCAATATTTAAAACTGTTTGCACACTAATCCAGGTAACAATAGCAACGCTAAAGTTTCTGCCAAAGCCATCTGGAGCCTCTTTGGCAATTTTTAAGCCTCGCGAAGCCAGCAAGAGGAACAAAATTACCACCGCGCCGGCGCCGATCAAGCCTGTTTCCTCTCCGATAATGGCAAAAATAAAATCGTTTTGTACTTCCGGCAAATATAAAAACTTTTGTCGACTCTCACCTAGTCCCCTGCCACCAATTCCGCCAGAACCAATCGCGATGAGTGATTGGTTTATTTGATAACAAGCTCCCTTACTATCTAGATTTGAGTTACTAAAACATTTAAAACGATCCAGTCTATAACTTTCGCCTGGTAAACGAACTAAGATATAAAGCGCGACAATGCCAATAATTCCAAGAATAATAAGATGCTTTATTTTCCCTCCGCCAACAAAATAAACGGTAAAAGCCGCTGCTGTTATAACTAAGAGTGTCCCAATATCAGGTTCAAGTAAAATAAGTAGCGCAATAACGCCATAGATTAGTAAGAAAGAAAGAAAACGTTTTGGGGTTTCGGAACTTTTTTCAAAAAGCGCTGCTAAATAAGCTAGAAAAGAAAATTTAACGAGCTCCGAAGGCTGAACAGAAAATCCAAAAATATTAAGCCAGCCTTGTGAACCATTAACCTGACGTCCTAAACCTGGAATAAAAACCAGCAGTAAAATCCCCACTGAAACCAGTAATAACGGCAAGGCTAATTTTTTAAAAATATGATAATCAATCTTTGAACAAATATAAAAAACAATTCCTCCTAAAATAAGACTAAGTAGTTGCCGTTTAAAAAAATAATAACTGTCTTGATACGTATTATAGGCAACAATAGAAGAGGCACTCGTTAACATGATTAAGCCAAAAATAACCAATAGAGAAATACTAATGGAAAGTTGTTTGTCAACCGGATAATTGCTCGACTTGTAATCTTTCTGACGGAGCAATATTTTTTTTAAGCTAGCAAACATGAAAATTAATGAAAACGATTAAGTAAGAAAATTGCCAAACCAGAAGCGGCTGCCACACCTGAAATTACCCAAAAACGCATGACAATTTTTGCCTCTGACCAGCCGATAGCTTCTAAGTGATGATGGATTGGGGCTGACAAAAATATTTTTTTATGACGAATCTTTTTGGAAAGAATTTGTGCGATGGTTGAAACCGCTTCCACAACGAAAATAAAACCAATAACACAAAGAATTAAGGCCGTATCAGTTAACATGGCGATAACGCCTAAGGTAATTCCCAAACTCATTGAACCAGTGTCGCCCATATAAAAACGAGCCGGCGTGATATTAAACCACAAAAAAGCCAAGAGTGCACCGCAAATAACTCCGCAAAAAGTTGCTAAATCGTAACGTTGATTCATAAACGAAATAACAGCATACGAAGCAAAACTAATTAATAAGGTACCTCCTGCCAAACCATCAAGCCCATCACTTTGGTTAACAGAAAAAGCGGTGCCAACAATTACAAACACAAAAACTAAAATGTAAATCCAGCCAAGATGAAAATTTCCTAAAAATGGAATGTTAAAGGTGTCTCGACCAAGTTTAAAATAAAACCATAAAGCGCCAACGGTCGCGATCGCTGTATAAATTAATAAACGTTTGCCCATGGTTAAGCCACCACCACCGTTTGTTCCTTTACCTTTAACATCAAGCCAATCATCAAGCAAGCCAACTAAAGCCGAGGCTACTAAACAACCAAGCGGTAGCCACGTTTCGGTACGAGACAAAAAATTTAAATCACTTAAAAATGGCCACGAAAAAATCTTAGCTAGATAAAAAAATCCAAAAGCAAAAACTACAGTCGTCAGCCAAATCAAAACTCCACCCATGGTTGGTGTACCGCTTTTGGCGGCGTGTAACTTTGAAAAAATAGGTGTCGCTCCGGAATTACGAATTGTTTTACCTAGCTTATATTTATATAAAATTGAAGTCCAGAGTGGTGTCCAAGCGATTGCCCATAAGAAAGCTAAGCTTGATAAAACCAAAATAATAATAATCTGCTTTTCCATATTAACTGAAATTCACAAGATAGTAATAATAAATAGCGACCAGAGTAAAACTAGAAATCATTAGATTGAGCACCGTGAAAATAAAAGCGGCATTGCGTTCTCTTTTTATCAAACAATAAGCGGTAAAAAAAGTATTAAGACAAAAAACTACTAAGGAAAACAGAGGCGTAATATACACTAAACTGGCATCGCCGATTTGATCAATACCAAACACAACGTTGTAATGTAAAACTGCCAGATTGGTTCCTATAGTGTGAACGAGAAAAATAGCGGCCGCCCAAACCGCTAATTGCAAAACAAACGCAATAAGCAATAAAACTCGAATGACCCGGTCTTGAATTAAGGCCCGTAGCCAAACGATTAATCGTTCAATTCCTAAATAAAATAAGCTTAAAAACTTAGAAAATCCAATATTCATATGCTTTTACTATACCATGACAAGCCTTAGTTCTCAAATCGTGAAAGGCACAGCTTATAAGCTCTTTTAATAATAGACACTGCCCGCACCAGTTCAGCTTTAGTAGTAAGTGTCGAAAGTGTAAAACGTAAAGCCGAGGCCGCGGTTTTTTTGTCATAGCCAAGTGCGTTAATGACATGAGAAGTATCTAAATCACCTGAGGCACAGGCTGAACCAGTCGAAACCGCGACACCTTGCTCATCTAAAAC
>CAYRGL010000098.1:0-2785 GCA_964423915.1 uncultured Gammaproteobacteria bacterium
ACTTGCGGTCCACCGCCTGGTCCGGCGCCGGTAATGATTTCTGCTTTACCATCATTATCTATGTCTGCCACCGCCACTCGAACTCCGCCCTTAAAAGCTAAAGGATAGGCCATAAAACTTTTAATAGGAATTCCCGTACTTGTTAAAATTCTTACTTGCGGTCCTCCGCCTGGTCCGGCGCCAGTAACAATTTCATCAACGCCATCGCCGTTAATGTCGCCCGCCGCTACATCAACGCCGCCTTTAAATGTTTTCGGATAGGGAAAGAAATCAGAAATTACTGTTCCGTCACTCGCTAACACTTTTACATCAGGGCCACCTCCAGGTCCGGCACCTGAAACTAACCTAGCATCGCCACCGAAATTGCCAACCGCGACAGAAGCGCCTCCTTTAAAATTGGCAAATGGTAAAATTTCGTTTGGCTGTCTTGGTTCAGGAACTGGTGTGGTAATTTTTGTCGCTGCCTGCAAACTGGCAAACGGGCTAAAAGCCGTGCCGCTTGGATCATGAATTTCAAAATGTAAATGAGGAGTTGTGCTTTCAGCGTCGCCTGAGTCTCCCATCCAGCCAATAAATTGTCCTTTAACTACCGTAGCACCATTAATAATGTCTGGCGCATAGGCATGAATTCCCCCACCCAGACCGTCATCTGTTCCGGGATTATCATTGTTAACATGTAAATACCAATATTCGTAACCTTCACTGTCTCGAATAGCAATAGCATAACCCCAACTTGGTTCGGGATATTGCACCCAAGAAACGGTTCCGTCTACCGCAGCAACAAGCGGCATTAATTTATGCCCCATTAAATCATTGCCTTGATGAGTGTGCCCAACACGCGGTGCACCAAAGTCGTCATAATAGGAAACACTGCCAATGACCGGAAAAATAATTGGCCGTACGGTGGCCGCTTGTGTTGGCGAAATTCCAACAAGACTAACCAAAAGAAAGGCTACAAGAAGCTTAGCGCTATTTTTCATGTTCATATATATAAAAATAAGATGCAGTATTTAAACGCCTGCACCTTGCTCCTGTTACCATAGTAGCACTATTCCCAGCCTTTGCCTTGACGTACCAGCAATTCATTGGCCTTTTCGGGTATAAGCATTAACATCTTAACAATTTTTTCCATGCGGGCAAACTGCGAGCCTTTGATCAAAAGTAAATCACCGTCATTAATTTTATCTTTAATAAACTCACCGGCTTGCACTGAATCTTCAAACCAATAGACTTGTTTGGTTTTCTTTTCAGCAATAGTTTCAAAAATAGTTTTGGCCTCTTCTCCGACCGCGACAATAATATCCGCTATTTGTTCAGCGGCTAAAGCAACGTCGTGATGTCCTTTTTTGCTTAAGGAGCCGAGTTCTTTCATTGAACCTAATACTACCCAAAAACGTTTTTTATATTCGTTTGGTATTTCTTCGCTCGCTTTTATAGCTTCAAAAACAGAATCAGGTGATGAGTTATAGGTATCGTCAATAATCAAAGAATTTGAAATTCCTTTAATTAACTGTAAACGTCCGGCTGGTTGTTTAAACTCTCGCAAACTTTCTGAAATTTCTAAGGCATTCATTTCAAAACTAAAACCAATCGCTGCAGCAGCTAGGGCCGCGTACACTGCAGGACGTCCAATCGCGCCCGGCAAAAACACTGGTACACTTGAACCTTTATATTCTAATTTAAATGAAATTCCTGAAACTTCATCATTTGAAAAACTTATCGCGATATTTTCTGCTTTTACGTCGCATTTTTCTCCATAACCAAAACTTATTGAACTATGTTTTAATTTCTCTGCTAAACGTCTAGCGTTTTCATCATCGCCATTATATAGTGCCAAACCATCCGTATTTAGACACTGCGCCAATTTAAATTTTTCGTTATGTAAATGCTCTAACGATTTAAAAAATTCTAAATGAGCTTGACCAAGTTTAGTAATAATAGCTCGATCAGGTTTAACGATTGAGGTTAAATAATCCATGTCACCTGGATGATCAACACCCATTTCTAAAACTAAAAGTTCCGGATAATCAGAAATTTTATTTTTTATTATTGAGCGCGCGTAAGCAAAAACTCGTAACCAGGCGCCAAGTGACCTTCCAGCAGAATGTTGACCAATAATCGTTAACGGTAAACCAAGCTCGTTATTATAATTTTTATAGGTTTCACGAACTCTAAAATGATGAGACAAAACTCGTGCCACAGCTTCTTTGGTACTTGTTTTGCCAACGCTGCCAGTAATACCAATAACCAACGGTTTATACACCGCAATTATTTTTCTTGCATAATACTTAAGAATTTGTTGCAAAATGAATCGAGTCATAAACGCACTATACTACTTCTTGGCCTTTGTATCAATTGCTCTATTTTGAGGAATCTGCCAATGATTCAAAAGAAAGTTGGTAATTTCCTTGGCTAAAGGCACAGCAGTGCTTTCGGCAAAAACTGAGGTTAGTGGCGTATCCAGTTTAGTGAGAATAACAAATGAAGCATTTGAAGCCGGCGCATAACCGATAAAGGTGTGATCATAATGATTAGTATATCCTGTGCCATTAGACGACGCCACCTGCGCCGTTCCAGTTTTTCCGGCAATATAATATCCCGGAGTTATCATTCCTTTGGAGTGTCCGTGTTCAACAACATTAACTAACATACCAGTTAAAATTGCAGCAGTGCGTTCTGAAACAACTCGACGAACTATTGTTGGGCTAGTTTCTTGACGAGTACCATCAGGCGAAACAACTTCTTTAACAATATATGGTTTCATCAAATTTCCTCCGTTAGCAAT
>CAYRGL010000099.1:0-2759 GCA_964423915.1 uncultured Gammaproteobacteria bacterium
TTAAATGAGGCACTCCCCCTTTTTGCAGAAGACGATGATCACTAATTTCATCTTCTACAACATTACTGGTCTGCCAAAAAAATAAATATGGAGAAATTGTTGTACCAAAAATTCCAACAATAATATATAAAAAAGAAGTATTAAAAGAAACTTGTGGCACTAAGGTAGCTAGCAAGGCCTCTTTCCAAGGAACATTAATTAAAAAAGCAGTGATAAAATAAGCAAACAAAGCCATGGCCAACCATTTTAAAAGACGAACATACGTTCGGTACGGGATAAAAACTTCAAGAAGGATCATGAGAAAAGCAAAACCAATGGCTAAAACTGGAAAAGAAATGCCAGGAATAATCAGTTGGGTGCTAGCAGACATGGCTCCAATATCCGAACCAATATTTAACGTATTAGCACAAACAACTAATAAAACTACGGGGAATAAAATTTTCTTTGAATAATGTTCTCGAATAATTGCCGCTAAACCCTTACCAGTCACGGCACCAATACGCATACAAGCTTCTTGTACAGCCGTCATCAAAGGAAAAGTAAAAAGCATGGTCCAGGGCAGTTGAAAACCAAACTGCGAACCAGCTTGCGAATAGGTAGCAATTCCCGACGGATCATCATCCGCGGCACCGGTAACAATTCCTGGCCCTAAAATACGCAAAAAACGTCCAATCTTTTTTCTTTTTTTATGATTGGACTCTACTTTGACATTATGTTCGGCATTACTAATCGCTTCGTCTGGAAATTGAACCATATACTATAAGTATAGCAAATTTAAAAGGCTACCAGAAATATAATTCCAGTAGCCTCTTTATCATATATCTTATACTGCGGCATTAGTCGATACGGCGTGTACGCCGTTTCCACCAGCAGGTTGATATTTTTGTTGTTCTTCTGTTACGTGCGGAGCAGAGTTATCAATTAAGGCTTTTACAACAGCCCTTGATAACATTTTTTTGTAACTGACGCCTTTATTGTCGTCCTGGCCATGTGCCTCTTGAAGCGCTACAAAATCAAAATTTGAAATTAATAAGCCGCCTTTTTGCTTGATCTCTGTGAGAATAGAATCTCTCAAGCCACGGTCTTTTAATAATTTTGGCTTTTTCGCTCTTTTCCAAGAAGCAATAACGTCGCGATCGATACAATTAAAATGTAGCGTTAACTTTTTTCCTTCATCATCTTGATTGATAAAAATGATTGTTGGATTGTTAACTGCGTCTTTGGGCGCAGGCGTGTGGCACAGTTTACAGAAGTTTTCATCTTGCATTATTTCCTCCTTTAATGCATTTTGTGGGTTTTTAAAAAGAACACAGAAATATTTTCTGATTCTTCCAATACTACTCTTATTAGAAAATATGTCAAGATTTTTTGCTATTCTTGAAATTAAAACGAAAAATAGTGCAATTTTTAACTTGTGTATCAGTCAAGGCGTCCATAGCCTTATTTGAATAATGCTTAAAGTAGCCTCGGGCAACTTTTAAAATTGGCAGATGCGTAACAACTAAAACTGTTTTATACTTCTTTGTACTCAAATCTTTTATAAAAGACGCAAAGCGTTTTTTCATTTCTTCAAAGCTTTCACCGCCTTTAGGCGGATGACAAGTCCAAGGATTTTTTTGTTTATCGCGCCAGACATAAAAAAGACCAGCGGGATGACCTTCAAAAATTCCCATGGAGCGATCATTCAAACGCTTATCTTTATGCAATGGTAATGTATGATATATGTTAACGGCTTTTGCGGTTTGCGCTGAGCGAAATAAAGCCGAGATAAAAATAGCCTCTATTGGTTCATTCTTCAATTTTAAAGCCGCCGCTTTAGCTTGTTTAATTCCTAACGCAGTCAGCCGAACTCTCGAGTTCGGCTGGCCATTGCACAAGTCTTTTACGTTATAATTAGTTTGTCCGTGACGGAGAAAAATAAGCTTCATGTGTTTACAGTATAGCAGGTTTTTAAAAAATGAGCATTCAACAAAATGTTAAAACCCGTCCAGTCATTTGACCGAACGGGCTTTATTGTTTGATTTAAAGCAAATATTCTTTTTTTACAAAAACCGGTTTTGGCCACTCACCGTCTAACTTAGGAAGCTCCAGATGACTATCAAGGGTGTAAGCTTGCTTACCCAACCTTTTTGACTTGGCCACAAGCTTGTCAAAATCATTCTGTGAATAAGCGTTTAGATAATAAACTTCCTCATCCTGAGCCTCAGGGTGCTTAAAGTCAACCTCGTCTGCTTCTTTGTTTTTAACATTTGACATTAATTTTCTCCTTTGTTAAATGAACGAAACTATTTTGTTTATATACTAATTCTTGGCTAAAGTCAAACTTAATTAAATTGAGAAGTAGTATTTTTGGGAATTATAAGCTTTGGCTTGACTGGTGTTACAGGAGCTTTCTTCACCGGCTTTTTCGGAACAACAACCGGCGTTTTTGGTTTTGTTGATTGTGGTATAACATTTGGTATTTTTGTAGTTGTTGATTTTGGCGTAGTTGGCGCTGTTGGTTTCGCCGCTGGCAAAACTTTTTGAACTTCTGGAACGGGTTTTGTTCCTGGCAGAGGATTATAGAGAACTGAAAAAGTATCAGATCGCACATTGCCGACATTATCAGTAGCTTTTACCTTAATGGTATTTTTCTTTTCCTTGTCTACTTTCTGGATTTTGATAGTAAGCAATACGTGTTTTTCTGTAGCTTCCACTTCTTCTGGTTCTACTTCTTGTGGCAAGAGGATAGTGCGGGAAAATTTCACCCAGTATATCTC
>CAYRGL010000100.1:0-2742 GCA_964423915.1 uncultured Gammaproteobacteria bacterium
TAAGGATCGCAAACCTAGTGCGGCGCTCCCGTCGGGATAAGAAAAATCCTCGTACGGCAAGGCGCCCGGAACATATTGATTATTAATAAAACTGGCGGGCGTTCCAATAACACCCAAATTCTTTACTTCATCTTTTTGCGCCAGTATCTTATCCTTATATTTCTCTTTAGTCAAACAATCACTAAAGGTCTTAAGATCCAGTTTCAAGCTAGTGGCATTAGCATTAATTGTTTCAATTTTCAGGGTTCCGGCTTTATTATCTTGATATAAAAGATTATACATTTCCCAAAATTTATTTTGATCATTAGCGCATTCCGCTGCTTCCGCCGCGACAATGGCATGCTCATGACTGATTAACGGATAATGACGTACAGCGACAACTAAACTATTACCAAATTCCGCTTTGGCGCGATTAACCGTGTCAAAAAATTGTGCACAAAATGGACATTCAAAATCATCATAAATAATCAAATTAACTGGTGCATCAATCGGTCCCCATAAATGATCACTGCGATCTATAGCGCGAACATTAATATTAGAGTTTACACTAACCGCTCCTTTAATTCCGGTATCACCGTTACTTGGCGTTGCTGGTTGATTTGTTGTTACGGTCGGACGACTAATTCCAAACCACGATGCAATCGTTTCTCTGTTCTGAGCGGTTGAAGCAAATAATATAATAACCAAAATTACTCCAGCAGCGCACAGTATAGCTAGCGCTCGTAAAATATTATCAAATCGGTTGGCCTTAAAGGCGTTGTAGTGTTTTTTCATACCACTTTATTATACGTTTGGATGAGCATTACGGTCAATTGCTAAGCCCTCGCAGATTGATGCGACTTGTAGCAATTTTTTTTCTTCTAAAAATGGCGCAATAAACTGAATACCAGTCGGCAGAGGTTTTTTAGAACCCGGAATCGAAATGGCCGGCATACCGCCAAACGACGCCGGAATTAAAAATTGATCTTCGAGATACATGCTTAACGGAGTTTTCTTGGCACCTTTTTTAAAGGCTGAAGTCGGCGTTGTTGGCGTCATAATCAAATCACATTTTTTAAAAGCGGCATTAAATTCATCAATTATCAAAGTTCGAACTTTTTGGGCACGTAAATAATACGCGTCGTAATAACCCGCGCTTAAACAATAGGTGCCAAGCATAATACGTCGTTTAACTTCTCCGCCAAAACCTGCTTCGCGTACTGCTTCATACGCTTCATTAAACTTTTTTGAACCAGTATTGCGTTTTCCAAAACGTAAACCATCAAAGCGTGCTAAGTTAGAACTAACTTCGCTTGGCGTAATAATATAGTAGGCTGCTACAGCATACTTAATTGAAGGCAAAGAAATTGAAATAAATTTGGCGCCGTGCTTTTTCATTTCTTGTTTCATATGTTCAAACGACGCCTCAACTTCTTTACTAGCGTTACTATCTTTAGGAACACCAATAACTAATCCTTGTAAACTAGATGTAGCTTCTTGCGGTAGATAGCTAATCTTTTTAGTTTCTAAACTTGTCGCGTCTCGTTCATCGCGCCCTGCAATTACTTCCAACACTGTCGCGGCGTCCGTCGAATTTTTTGCTAAAATTCCCGGCACATCGGTAGAACTGGTCATAGCAATTAAACCAAAACGAGAACTAAGTCCATAACTTGGTTTTAAACCAACCACGCCGCAAAAACTGGCCGGGTGACGGACTGAACCTCCGGTATCAGTTCCAAGGGCAAATAAACAAAGATGTGCTGCCACAGATGCGGCTGAACCGCCCGATGATCCGCCGGCGACACGCGAAGTGTCCCAAGGATTATGAGTCACACCAAAAGCGCTATATTCTGTCGAAGCGCCATGCGCAAATTCATCTAAGTTTGTTTTGCCAAGCAGTACGGCGCCAGCTTTTTTTAATCGCGCAATCACGGTCGCGTCATACGGTGCAACATAATCTTCAAGCATTTTCGAAGCAGCCTTAGTACGCAAACCTTTAGTCATGATATTATCTTTGACTAAAAACGGAATGCCAAGTAACGAACCTTTTTCTCCTTGAGCAATTCTTTTATCGGCTTCGCGGGCTGCTCGTCTTGCTCCAACTTCATCAATCAGCAAACAAGCATGCAATTTTTTATCTAATTTTTTTATAGCCAGTAAACAATCTTGCGTTAAGGCAAGACTTGAGATTTCTTTGTTAACAAGTTGCTTACGTGCAACTTTAATTGTTAATTCATTTAATTTCATGATTCAAAAATTCGCGGCACGGAAATATAATTATTTTTTGTGACTTTAGCGCTCTTTACTGTTTGCTCGCGTTCATCCCCTATCCACATCTTTGCTTCGTCACGACGCAGGGCTGAACGAGACGCTAAACTTGGTGTCGCTTCTTTTTTAGAAATATTTATTTCAGCTAAATGTTCCAAGTAGCTAATAATACCGCTGATTTCTCGGCGGTACTGAACAATTTCTTTCTCAGTCAAATGTAAACGGGCTAACTGAGCAATATGTAACATTTCTTTTCTTGAAATCTTCATGACATTATTTTACGCAACGAAAACCCCAGATCGCGCTCGTCGCGCTTTGTAAACTATTTAAATCTAAACCATAAATACCAGCATCAGTTGTTCCGGTGGCACCTCCGCCTCTAACAAAACCATTGCCGGTTGCGCCACAACCTTTATATTCACCAATTTTATTGGCACTGGTCCAAGAACTAACTGAAGGGCCGGCGATGCCGCGCTCATAATCTCCTAAATTCGG
>CAYRGL010000101.1:0-2738 GCA_964423915.1 uncultured Gammaproteobacteria bacterium
AGAGTATTTTTATCCATACCAAGTTGAAAAAGTAATTGTCGAATGGTTGTTGGATCATTTATTTTATCACCAAGTGTTTGTTTGATAGCAGCTTTTTCATCAGCACTTAAACCAGTGGTCGAAGGTTGTGTCGATGGAGTAATCGTGGCGGTCGGAGTTTGCATCAATGATGAATCTAAAATTGAACCATTAGAAAGTTGCGTCGTCCCCTGCGCCGTTTGATCTGAATTGACAAAACAATTTTGCCCCTGCGGACAATTCGGATCAGTACCATTCTTTATTTCAACACCATCGGGAATTCCATCGCCATCAGTATCAGCTAAATATGGTGACGTATGATAGACATATAACTCATCCCAATCACTTAATCCGTCATGATCAGTGTCGCGAGATTTCAAGGTTGCTTCATCGGCCGTCGTGGTTGTTTGTGAATTTTGTGAAGAAGCCGCAACTTGCGCTTCTAAAACTTTTGGATCAACGCCGCCATAGAGCGGATAAATAATATTTTTTTGCAATTGAACAATCCACAAAATAAATATAACAATTGCTAAAATAATTATGACAATAAACACCTTTTTGTGGCGCTTATCAAAATCATCAAGACCAAAGCGTTCGGCTACACGGTCAAAGAATCCTGGTTTATTACTTAAGGACATGATATGGGGCTAATAATGCTTTTATTATACCAGTCTAACTAAAATACGGCAATAATTTTAGCCACTCTTCGAGGCTTAATTCCTGGGCTCTTGCGCTTGGATTAAGACCAAGTAATGAAAAATGTTCGGTAATTTTGTCAACCCCTAGCTTAAAGCCGGCGGCTAGGTTTGCTTTGAGCATTTTGCGTCGTGCCGAAAAACCAATGCGTACCAAGCGCATTAATTGCTCATCGCTCAAGTTTTTTGAACGCAATTTTTTTAACCATTGATCATTTCGTTCAATTACAAGTACGGCGCTATCCACCTTTGGTACTGGCCAAAATAATTTTTTTGAAACATGGTGAACGATACGAGCGCTGGCATAGAGCTGAATCGAAATCGCTAAAATACTCATCTTACCCGCTTCGGCTGTTATACGCTCAGCCACTTCTTTTTGCAACATCAACACAAAACGATTTGGTAAAATATTCATTTTATTTCCACTGACAAAAAATCTAAGAAACGTCGACGTAATAGTGTATGGTAAATTAGCGACAACTACTAATTTTCTGTTCGGAATCTGCGAAACCTTTTTTGCCCAAGGCAAAGCAAAGTTCATGATGTCCCCTTCTTCAGTGTCAACATTTTTTATTTTTTCAAGTTGTAAACGATTGTGCAAAGCCGCATAAAGTTTTCTATCAAGCTCAACAGTAATTACTTTTTTAGCAACATGAGAAAGTTCTAAGGTTAAAAATCCTAAACCTGGCCCAACTTCTAAAACTGTCTCATCATTTTTTATCTGTGCCGCTTCAACAATTGATTTATAAGTTGCTTCGTCAATTAAAAAATTTTGTCCACGATTACTCGTGGGTTTAACGCCATACAATTTTGATAGATTAATTGTTTCGGCCAGTAACGACATACTAGATAACGATATTAATAATTTTCCCTTTGACCACAATAATTTTTTTGATTTCTTGACCATCAATCCATTTTTTTGTTGAAGGTCTGTTAAGCGCCGTATGTTTAATTATTTCTTCACTGGCGTCGTGCGCAATTTCAAACGTATCGCGCATACGACCATTCACTTGTACGGCAATCGTTACCACTTGATTAATTAAATATTTTTCTTCGTATCGCGGCCAGGTTGAACTAAAAATCGAATCTTTATTTCCTAATTCATTCCATAATTCTTCGGCCATATGCGGCGCGATTGGCGCCAGCAGTTGAGCAAACTTTTCAAAAACTTCTTTGGAAATTTCTTCTTCATCACTAAGAGCATTAGCACATATCATTAAGGCTGAAACTGCGGTATTAAATCTAAAGTTATGTAAATCATCACCAACTTTTTTTATAGTTTGATGTATTAAAGCGGTAATTTCAGGAGAAGATTTTACGTTTTCTTGAACTTTTTCCGCAATAAGACCAATTCTATTTAAAAATGATTTAGCCGCCGCGACACCATTTTCTAGAAATGCGGCCGGTTGAGCAAAGGGCCCAATAAACATCATATATATGCGAAGCGCATCGGTGCCATATTTATTAACCATTTCGTCCGGATTAACAACATTGCCCCAGCGTTTACTCATCTTTTTCCCGTCACTGGCTAAAATCAAGCCGACCGTTTTAAGTTCCTTAAATGGTTCAATGGTCGAAACAACTCCAATGTCATATAAAAATTTATGCCAGAAACGAGCGTAAATTAAATGACGTGTGATATGTTCATTGCCGCCAATATACATATCAACGTTCATCCATTGTTTTTCTTTAACAGGGTCAACTAACGCCTGGCCATTATTCGGATCAATATAACGTAAATAATACCAACTTGAGCCTGCCCATTGCGGCATGGTATTGGTTTCTCGTTTTCCTTTTCCGCCACACTTTGGACATTCCACATTTACCCATTCCGAAATATTGGCCAGTGGCGATTCGCCTGAGTCATTTGGTTCATATGATTCTACTTCGGGTAACACCACTGGTAAGTCTTTTTCTGGCACTGGTACTGAACCACACTTTTCACAATGAATAATTGGAATTGGTTCGCCCCAATAACGCTGACGTGAAAAAACCCAGTCGCGAAGTTTATAGCGAGTCTTTGGC
>CAYRGL010000102.1:0-2733 GCA_964423915.1 uncultured Gammaproteobacteria bacterium
GCTGGTTTATGATAATCTACTATGGTATTCTAGATATTAGAAATATGAACCACTTTTTCATTTTAGGAAATCATAGAGATTTATCTATCGCTGAATTAACGGCCTGTTTTGATTTCAAAAAAATGAAACTATTGGATGATGTCTTGCTCGGTAATCTTGAATTAGACGACGCTCATAAAGTTATTAAAAATCTTGGTGGAACAATTAAATTAGGCCGATTATTAGCGCGCGTCACTAAAGCGGAAGTTTTTGATATTATGTTGAAAGAATTACTATCCGCGCCTAAAACGACTAAATTTAATTTTGGTATTTCGCTTTACGGAAAATCAGGCATTAATACTCATAAATTAGGTTTAGAATTAAAAACTGCATTAAAGAAAGAAAATGTGTCTTGCCGCTTTGTCACGAGTCGAGAAAAAACATTATCAAGCGTTGTGGTTGAACAAAATAAATTAGTTTCGGGCGGTCGAGAAATAGTTTTAATTATTGAAGAGCAATGGATTGTGATTGGCGTGACTGAAGCCGTACAAGATTTTAAACAATTATCACATCGCGACTTTGGTCGCCCGGCGCGTGACGATTATTCGGGTATGCTGCCGCCGAAACTGGCGCAAATTATGATTAATTTAGCACGCGCCAAAAAGTCTGAAATTTTATTAGATCCCTTTTGCGGCTCAGGTACAATTATTACTGAGGCTATGCTTATGGGTTATACCAAGATTTACGGCTCAGATTTATCCTCTAAAGCGCGTTCTGATTCAAAAATGAATTTGGATTGGATTAATAATGAATACGGAATTGATATTCATCCGGAATTAAAAGTTATTGACGCGCGAACCTTAATTGAAAATTATAAAGCCGATTCAATCGGCGCGATTGTCACCGAAACGTACTTAGGTCCGCAACGCGGCGCTGTTAATATCAAAGAAGTAATTAAAGAATTAGAATCATTATACAGTGAAGTTTTTAAACAAATGGCTATTATTTTAAAACCTAAGGCCCGTGCCGTGATTGCGTTGCCATTTTTTACTAAAACTAATGAACACGTTAAACCAAAGCTTGGCGCAGAGTTTGAAAAACTAGATTCGTATATCTATGGACGAGAAGGACAAAAAGTGTGGCGAGAAATTATAATTTTGCAAAAAAATAACGCGAGTAACATTTAGCGATTAATCAAAAAGTTGCAGACATCGCCATCTTTAATTTCATATTCTTTACCTTCAGTTTTAATTAAACCTTTAGCACGTGCTTCGGTTTCAGAACCTGATTGAACAAAATCTTGCCAATTAATAACTTCGGCGCGCACAAAGCCTTTAATAAAATCAGTGTGAATAACGCCGGCACCAAGCGGTGCTTTGGTATTTTTGTGTACGGTCCAAGCTCGTGTTTCATCTTTGCCTGTTGTAAAAAAAGTAATAAGCCCGAGTAAGTCATAGCCGGCGCGAATCAGGCGATCAAGGCCACTTTCTTTTAAACCAAGTTCTTGAATATATGATTGCTGTTCTTCTTCAGGGAGTGACGCAATTTCGGCTTCAAGTTTAGCGTCAATGGCAATAACAGAACCATCTTTCCAGGCGTGATTAACTTCTAAGTCTTTATCATTAACATTAATAACATACATTAACGGTTTGGAAGTGAGAAGTGAAAGTTCTCTCATGATTTCTTGTTCATCATCACTATATTCTAAATCTCGTGCCGCGTGTCCGTCGCTTAAATGTTTTTTTAATTTTTCAAAAAAGTCTTTTTTAGCAATAGCGTCTTTCTGTCCGGTTTTGGCTTCGCTTGCTGCTTTACCTAAACGTTTTTCAACGGTCGAAAGGTCAGCTAAAATTAATTCGTAGTGAATAGTTTCGCGATCAGCATCCGGATCAACTTTATTATTAACATGAATAATATTGGTATCTTCAAATTGTCGCACGACTTCGCAAATGGCGTCGCATTCTCTAATATGAGATAAAAATTTATTACCCAGTCCTTCGCCTTCGCTTGCTCCTTTAACTAAACCGGCAATATCAACAAATTCAATGACGGTCGGAATAATTTTTTCCGGTTGGGAAATTTCGGCCAAAGCGTTTAAGCGCTCGTCAGGCACCTTAACCAAACCAACGTTTGGTTCAATGGTACAAAACGGGTAATTGGCCGCTTCAGCTTGTTTTTTTGTGAGAGCGGTAAACAACGTTGATTTTCCAACGTTTGGCAAACCGACAATTCCAATGGATAGAGGCATATTAGATTACCCTATCAGAAAAGAGTATACTTGTTAATAGGTACTAAACTAAACATATGAAACATCCTGCAACACCTTTATTAAAAACAGAGTGGCCAAGTTTGGTCTTAATCGCTTTGTCGATCGTCGCCGCGTTTTATTTTTACGCGCATTTTCCGGCGCAAGTGCCAACGCATTGGGATGTTAACGGAAATGTTAATGCCTATTCGAGCCGTGCCTTTGGCGCGTGGTTTGGCCCAGTTATGATTATTGGTCTTTATTTGTTATTCTTTTTAATTCCCTATATTGATCCGAAGCATGAACATTATGCTGGCTTTAGAGATTCATATCACGGCATAAAAAATCTTATGGTCGCGTTTATGTTTGTGATTTATATCTTTGTGGGCGCCTCTGGTTTAGGGTATGAT
Organism: uncultured Gammaproteobacteria bacterium; assembly: GCA_964423915.1. Lineage (GTDB taxonomy): Bacteria > Patescibacteriota > Patescibacteriia > Patescibacteriales > Patescibacteriaceae > Patescibacterium. Next base: position 2,635 of record CAYRGL010000102.1, read on the forward strand.
GTTCCGGTCGGCGCAATCATTCCAATTTTTGTGGGTTTATTGTTTGTTGGTATTGGTTATTATATAAAAGAAGTAAAACAAAATTGGGCGTTTGGTGTT
>CAYRGL010000103.1:0-2716 GCA_964423915.1 uncultured Gammaproteobacteria bacterium
AGCACTAAACCAATGAATTTTATTTTGTGTATTAAATTCAAGCAAGGCCGCGCCTTCTTGGATATCTCCATTAACGCGGAACAATAATAAGGTTCCAACACGAGCACCGATTGATAACTGATTAGGATTAGAGCTTGGTGGATTGGTTCCTAAAAATATTGCCGCAAAATAACCACCTGGTTCAGCTGTTTTAGGAATCGTGACACTAAAATCAATTATTTTTGTTTCACCGGGATTAACATCAACTTTGTCAGGGGCATTAAGCCAAGAGGCCAAGCCGTCTTTACTTGGTTTAAAGCTTGGTGTACCGGTTTCGCCTAAAGCTTCAAAGTTTTCAAAACTTGTATATAACGTTTTTGCGTCTTTCTCTTCATTAATAACTTTAAAAGACCCGCCGACCACTGTTCCGGGATCGCCTGACAACTCAACCCTGACCGGAGAAACGGTCATGGCGTGTGCTTGTAATATTGGAGCTAGTAACAATAATCCGCCGACAACAATACCAAAGGCAAGACGACGGATATTGAAAATGTTCATATCAGAGAATCAAAAACTGGAAGTAGTTTAGAAGCTTCCGGTTGCAGTATAAGTTAAGTTTGTCGAATAGGCACCAGCTTCAGTAGTTGCGGCGATGTTAGCAATATAGGTAATGCTAAAAGTAGTTGTAGCTGATGAACCTGCTGAGCTAGCAATTGGATCCTGAGTTGTGCCTGTTGCGCCATAGGCATAGTTTGCAGTGTTATACGGAGCAAGCGCAGCACCAGAACCACCAGCCGCCGTTACTTTTATACCAAACTGTTCTGAGTTAGGATTTGAAGCTGTGGCCGAAGAACCAATAGCTGTAATTGTATTAGAACCGCTGGTTAGCGTCGCTCCTTCCACATAAACCGTATAACCTGATCCGGCGTTAGTTGAAACAGTAATGTCATGAGCTGAAGTTGGAGAGGTTGCACCGAGCGTATCGCCTGTTGCATAACGAACGTTAGCCGTAGTTAAAGTTCCAAATCCAATACTTGCATCAGTAATGGCAAAAGAAATTGTCGGGTCAACGTTGGCCGTAACAGTTACTTGATCAAACGGAGTAGCAACAATTGGCACGGCGATTGAACCTGTATCAGTGCCAGCATTAACGCTGATTGATATGATAGCTGCACCACCAGAGCTCGGGTTTGTAATAATTGAAGCTCCAGATGCGCCAAAAGTAGCGTTAGCACCAATTTCAACGGAAATACAGCTAGTGGCGGCAATCGTATCAGTACCTGAAAGAACAGTAATTACCTGCCCGGATTGACTGACTCCCCACGTTGTAGTCGCAGGTGAAGCTGCTAGTGTTTTATCAGTAAATGAACCTCCGCACGTTGCTGCAGTGGCCACGTCAACGTTATTAACGTTAAAAGTACCCAAAGCAAAACCGGCCGCAAAGGTAATTGTAAAACTCTGGCCCGCGGCTACTCCGCCTGGTGTAACAAACTTAATGGTATGATCGGATAAAGTGCTCGTCTTTAAACGGCTCATATTATCAGACATCGAAGTCAAGGACGCCGCGTGCGCCGGTTGACCGAAATTCATCATTGTTACCAGCAATGATGTTATGACTAACGCATTGATAATGCGTTTTAAGAGAGGCTTCTTCATATTTAGATTAATAGTTAATGTGTGGATAATTATTATAGCTTTATTATAGCATATCCCAATAAAAACGGTCTATTAAAAACTACCAACTGCCGTATATGTCAAGGTCGTAGAATAGGCACCGGCGTCAGTTGTAAAACCGATATTACCTAAATAACGTAGACTATACGTGTCGGTTGAAGCCGCCGTGGCACTCCCTATAATACTTTGCACAGTACTTGTCGCGTCATAACCATAGTTAGTAGCATTAGCATACGGCGCCCCGATTGTTGCTGTTCCCCCGCTAACCGTGGCTCGAATACCAAATTGTTCATTGCCCGGATTTGAGGCTGCCGGCGTCGTTCCAATGGCGCTAATAACATGATTTGTTACTGTATTTGTTAAGGAATTGCCCTGAACATAGAGAGTATAACCCGAACCAGCATTAGTAGAAACGTTAATAGTATGAGCAACTGTTTCCACACCAGAGCCAGAAGTATTGGTCGCATAACGCGCTGATAAGATTGATAAAGTTCCAAAACTAATTGTTGAGTCAGATAGAGACATAGTTATTGAAGGCAAGGCCCAACAAAATCCATTATTAGAACTTGTAAAGTTTGTTGGATTCATATTGATTGACCCAGCGGCACACGCACTGTCTTTAACATCCGCCCAATCAATGCTATAGGTTCCGGTCGGATGAATTGTCCACTGTGTTGGGGATGAATCAGAATATAATTTTATAGCGGCGCCTGTATGGCCGGTAACTGTAAAAAGTCCAGAAATCGTAAATGTTGGTGTGCCAGAGGTTTGAAAATCAACTTCTTTAGCGCTCGTATGCGTTATAGTTAAATTATTAAAAGTTGTTGTGCCAGAAACACTTACGGTGTTACCTCCATTTAAAAGAACCGTTGAAGAGCTTGCCGTAAACGTTCCGGAGTTAGACCAACTACCAGCGATAGTAAAGGTGTTAGAAGCAGCTGTCACTGTTCCGGCAGAAATTGTGAAATTACCACCAAGGTTAACTGAGTTTGAGGGAGCGATTGTTCCTGCCCCGACTGTAGTAAGATCGATGGATGTACCGCCAGTAATTGTCCCACTCAAA
>CAYRGL010000104.1:0-2657 GCA_964423915.1 uncultured Gammaproteobacteria bacterium
TGTCGTAGTAGTAGTCGTTGTTGTTTTTCCTGAATTTAAAGCTAAAATAAGCGGGCGTGCTTTTTCAGGAATCTGTTTGCCTTCGGCATCCAACATTAATATCGCATGATCAAAAAACTTTCCTAGTATCTCGGCACTGGTAAACCCCAAAAGATTTTCAGCAATTTTATTTATTAAAATAACTTTTCCTTTTTGGTCAGTCGCAATAACTCCGTCGCCGATACTTTCTAATAAAGCCCCATCTTTGGCCGTGGTCTCGGCCAACTGTTTGGCTTTAAGACTGAGATTCTCTGCGGTCACTACTAATTTGCGTCTTACTGTTTCTTTTTCCTTGGCGGTTACCACCAATTTGCGTCTAACTATTTCTTTTTCCTTTGCTGTCACGGCCAGTTGTTTGGCGGTTATGGCTAGCTTGCGTCTGACATCTTCTTTCCCCTTAGCAGTCACCACCAACTTACGTCTTGTACTTTCTTTACCCTTGGCGGTCACAACTAATTTTCGTCTAACCCTTTCTTTTTTCTTAGCCAAAACCTTAAGCTTAAGAGCTTTATTGGAAGATGCGGAAATTATGGTTTTTTTACTCACGGGTATTTTTGTTTACTATAGTAAGCTTATTATAGCTTAATTTTTAGTTTAAACGAAGAAGACGTGATATTATATAAGTAATGTTTAAAACATCTCTTATAAGAGATAAACCCATGAAAACATTTAATACTTCGATAATTATCTTGGTTGTTGTGCTAACACTTGGTTTATGTAAGCCAATGACTGCCTTCTCAGCGACTTTACCAACACTGGGCGCGGCGGCAAACTTCTCGGTTTTGGCAAGTTTGTCCATGAGTGCTACCGGAGCCGGCACCAGTGTCTCTAATAATTTGGGTCTTAGCCCTGGTCTGGCAATTTCGAGAACTGGCCCTTGGACAGTTGGAGGAACGGAATATTTCGGTCCATCTTCTCTGGCAGCGACTGCGCAAACAGATGCCTTAAATATTTTTAATAATCTAGCAACGCAAAGCTCTGATGGAACATGGTCTGGCAACACACATCCAGCACCGGGTGTATGGACCGAACCTTTAGACGCTTCGTTCACTGGCACACTTACTCTTAACGGCAGCTACGACGATATTTGGGTTTTTCAAATTGGTCGTGATATGACATTTTCTGGCTCGGTAGTTTTGACCGGTAATGCGCAACCCTGCCATGTGTTTTGGCAAATTGGTCGCGATGCCACTATTGCTTCAGGTACTACTTTTAAAGGGACTCTTATTGCTTCGCGTGATATCGCTTTGGTTTCCGGAGCAACTGTTAATGGCCGAATCATATCACTCAACGGTGCTTTAACAACAGATGGAAATTCTATTACTGGACCGACTTGCGCGGTTGCTCCTCCGCCAGCGCCGGCCACTATTCATATCATCAATACGCTTATTAATGATAATGGCGGTACTTTAAACAACGCGGATTTTAGTTTTTCAATTAATGGCGGCGTTGATCAAACTTTTGAAGCTGGTGGTCAAAACGATGTAACTGTTGTTGCTGGCACTTACACTATTACCGCGCCAACCGTGGCTGGTTATATAACTACGTATGATAATTGTTCTGGTTTAATTCTTCCGAGTGGTGGTTCTGCAACCTGCACCATCACTAATAATGACATAGTATCTGCTCCACCTATATCAACAATAACTGTTATTGATGTTGTGACCGGTGGAACAAAAAATAATACTGATTTTCCATTATTCGTAGATAGTGTACCCGTTGTCTATGGCGTGGCTAATACGTTCTCAACTGGTGTGCATGAGGTAAGCGAAACTCTTGATCCTAACTATACCCGTAGTTTTGCTCTTGATTGTCCGAATGGTATTGTAAATCTTGTTCCTGGTGACAATAAAACGTGTATTATCACTAATACCTTTATAACGTCTTTGCCTTCTACGGTCGGTGGTTCAAGTAATACTACGCCTATAGCAACGCCTTTAATAGCTCCTTTGGTCGCACCTCTTATTGATCTTGTGAAAATACCAAATCCTTTGGCTTTACCCGCTGGTCCTGGTCCAGTGACATACAATTATATCTTACGTAATATCGGTATAGTTCCAATACATAACATAACAATGGTCGGCGACACCTGCAGTCCAATAGTTCTTATTTCTGGTGATACAAATAGTAACGGAAAACTTGATACTACTGAGACCTGGACATACAGTTGTTCCATGACACTCTCAACAACTCATACCAATACTGTTGTGGCCACTGGTTGGGCCAATGGTATAAGTGCAGTTGATAGTGCCAGCGCGACAGTTATTGTTGGCGCTCCAGTTGCTCCACCATTAATTCACGTTACAAAAATTCCTCATCCCTTAGTCTTAGCTGCCAAAGGAGGAGTTGTGACGTATACTAATCAAGTCACCAACCCAGGTGCAGTCTCATTAAATAATATTAAACTCATTGATGACAAGTGTGGACCTAATATATATATTTCCGGCGATACAAATGGTAACGGAAAACTTGATCCGACTGAGACGTGGATATATAGTTGTCAGACAAATTTCACTAAAACTACGGTTGATACGGTAACGGCCAGCGGCGAGGCTAATGGTCTAACAGCCAAAGACTTTGCCGTTGCTACGGTTGTTGTGGTTACTGATCCTCATAGT
>CAYRGL010000105.1:0-2651 GCA_964423915.1 uncultured Gammaproteobacteria bacterium
TTTTCCGTACTTACAGGTTTTACTTGAACACTTCGGCCCGTCTTTTCCTTCAATTAATGGTTCACCGCAATCAGGACATTTTTCTCCGGTCGGCATGGAGTTATACGCTGTTTTACAATCTGGATATCTATCGCAAGCCCAAAATACTCCGCGACGAGATTTCTTTTGCACAATATTTCCTTTGCCGCAAACTGGGCAAGGAATCTTTGGCGCGTTAGGATCAGCAATATTTTTTATATTTTTACATTTTGGATAAGCTGAGCACGCAAGGAAGGGTCCGAAGCGTCCATTTTTCACAATCATTGCTTCACCGCATTTATCACATTTAATATCTTTATACTTTTCGTTAATCTCTTTTAATCTTTCCTCTTCTTCCGGAGATTTTTTGGTCATTGATTTGATATTTTTACAATCTGGGAAATTTGAGCAAGCTAAGAAGGGTCCAAAGCGGCCATTTTTAATTAACATTTTCGATCCGCATTTATCACACACTTCTTCGGTCATTAATTCCGGCATGATATCGTTCTTATTTATTTCAGCGTATTTTTCCGTTAAGTTTTTATGAAACGGTTCATAAAATTCTTTAATAACCGGTTGCCACTCAATTGTGCCTTCAGCAATATCGTCTAATTGTTCTTCCATATGCGCGGTAAATTCTAAATCAACAATGGATTTAAAATGTTCAACTAATAAATCATTTACAATTTTTCCAATATCAGTTGGTTGTAAACGTTTGTTATCGTCTCTAATAACATAATGCCGCGCTTCAATCGTCGAGATAGTCGGGGCATAGGTAGAAGGTCGACCAATGCCGTGCTTTTCCATTTCTTTAACTAAAGTCGCATCACTATAGCGTGCTGGCGGTTTAGTAAAATGTTGTTCGGACTTTAGCTCGTTTAAGTTAAGTAGCTCGCCCTCCTGCATTGCAGGCAGGAGGGTTTCTTGGCTTTTTTCCGGCGCTAAGCTTAACCAACCCGGGAAAGCAATGATCTGTCCGGTGGCGTGAAATTCGCCGCGTCCCGTGCTAATATCAATGGCGGTTTGATCTAAGGCCGCGTCTTGCATTTGAGTTGAAACAGCGCGCTGCCAAATCAAACGATACAATTTTAATTGGTTAGGCGCTAAATAATCTTTAATGCTATCAGGAGTCTTAGAGGCAAAGCTTGGTCGAATTGCTTCGTGTGCTTCTTGCGCGCCTTTGGATTTTGTTTTAAATGTTCGCGGCTTTTCTAACGTATATTCTTTACCAAACGCTTCTAATATATAATCATGAGCTTCTCCTAAGAATTTTTCGCTTAAGTTTAGAGAGTCAGTACGCATGTAGGTAATCAAACCAACGCTTCCCTCAGAGCCCAATTCAATACCTTCATATAATTGCTGCGCAATCATCATGGTTTGCTTGGCGGAAAAACCCAAGATGCGGTTAGCGGCTTGTTGTAAACTTGAAGTGGTGAACGGAGCGGATGGAGCTTTATGAACTCTTTTCTTTTCTAAGCTAGAAACAACAAATTTTTCTTTTTTAAATTCATCGACCAATTTATTAGCCTCTTCATCTTTTTTAATGCCAAGCTTATCTAAACTCTTGCCATCAACTTTGGAAAGTTCGGCGCTAAATAATTCTCCTTTTGGAGTTTTTAAATCAGCCGTAATGCTCCAGTATTCTTCAGGATTAAACGCTTCAATCTCTCGTTCGCGTTCAACAACAAGACGAAGCGCCACTGATTGGACGCGTCCGGCTGATAAACCGCGAGCAACTTTTTTCCAAAGAAATGGAGAAAGTTCATAACCGACTAATCTATCTAAAACTCTTCGAGCTTGCTGGGCGTCAACTAAATGTTCATCAATTTCGCGTGGCTTTGCTAAAGCGGCATCAATGGCTTCTTTAGTAATTTCATGAAAAACAATACGAGACGTTTTATCTTCAGATAGTTTCAAAGCTTTAGCTAAATGCCAAGCAATTGCTTCTCCTTCGCGGTCTTCGTCGCTAGCAAGGATTACTTCAGTGGCTTTTTCCGCGGCTTTTTTCAATTTAGTAACAGTTTTTTTAGCTTTAGTTGGAATAACGTAGCGCGGTTCAAAACCATGATCAACATCAATACCCATGTCAGATTTCGGTAAATCGCGAATGTGTCCAAAAGAAGACTCGACTTGATAGCCTTTGCCTAAAAATTTAGAAATTGTTTTTGCTTTAGTTGGAGATTCGACGATGACCAGTTTCATATTATTGCGGTTGGCGTGTTCTCATATAATACATTCCTCCGAGATGTTTAGCCAAACCTTTTATTTCCATAATTGTCAGTCTACTGTTTATCACAGTGATGTCAAGTTTGGCAAGTCGTGCTAATTCATTGGCATGTCGTGTCTCAGATCCGAGTAACTCTAATAATATTCGCTCTTCGTTGTTTAAAGGTAACTGCATTTGATGTGCACTATGTGTCATTGCTTTAGCTAAACCAAGGGTTTCAATAATGTCACTTGCGCGTGTGACAATCTTAGCGCCACTACGCAAAAGGTTATGAGTGCCGTCACTTGTTTTATTAAAAATTGAACCAGGAACAGCAAAAACTTCGCGGCCTTCTTCTAAAGCATAACGCGCTGTAATCAAAGTTCCGGACTTTTCCGCAGCTTCTATAACTATGGTGCCTAAGGTT
>CAYRGL010000106.1:0-2618 GCA_964423915.1 uncultured Gammaproteobacteria bacterium
TAAAGCTTTTCGATTAAACTCTCGTTCGAACATAAAATGTTTTCCGGCCACCATTTTTTCAATCTTCTTCGACGCTTCCAAGAATTCTTTATACATTCTTAGCTGTTGTTCAAATTCTTCAATCGCCTCTTCTTCTTCCGGCAATAAGTACGGCAACAAGGCTTTGGCTTTAATTAATAATAATCGTGAGGCCACCACTAAAAAGTCCGCCATTTCTTCGGGATTGATATTGGTCAAACTACGCAAATGCGCAATGTATTGGTCGGCAACTTTTGCCAAGCTCAGTTGCGTAATATCAAGCTCAGCTTTATCAATCAATTTGACGAGTAAAGCTAGGGGACCTTCAAATTGTTCAAGTTTAATATTCATGAATTATTTTACAGGTGCTGGAACCGGTATGGCTTTTGGTGCATTGCCTGATTGATCAAAACTAACACCATTTTGTTTTAGACATTGATAACCAATGGCATGCGGCCAACGATCAGCATAGGTATAGGTTAATTGGTTATTAGCGTCATGATTATCCGTCATAAAAGTAGCGCAGAGTTGATAATTTGAATCATCAATTTTCTTATAATCAAAAGGCTTACCTGACAATGGATCTTTAAAATTACTCATACTTAAATATGGTGCGTCTTGTATAAGTTGATCTAGGCTGGTTGGCATTTTACTATTTTTAGTATAATACGTGCTGATGGCGCTATCAATTTGCGTAAACTGATCTAACATGGTGCTGTCATGAATTCGGGCGCGCGCTTGCGTTGGTGATTCAACAAAAAAGAAGCTAAAAATCAGAGCACCCACGGTAATTACTAAGGTAGCATAAAAATAAATTCTAATGATAAGATTTTTATCTTTAATTTTGTCGCGTCGAATATCATACAAATAAAAACTAAAAATAATTCCGGCCAAAACAACCGCTGTCACGGCTTTAAGAATAAATTTAGTTGTTAATTCTCCGTTTAAAAAGCTGCCAATGGTAATCATGAGCCACACAATCATGACGACCGAAGAAACAAAAAGAATAAAATAAATGAGCCAGCGTCGAATAGCTGAATCTTTATCCAAACCACCGTTACGTAGATTTTTTTCCAAAAAGTACATCGTGATGTAATATAACGGAATCGCGATGATTAAAGCTGAAATGGCAAACTTTAAAAGATCAGAATTAAAACTGTTGGCGTTTGGCGTTATAAAATCGCTAATAAATTTATTAATGGCTTGGAAAAATACTTGACCTGTTCCAATGGCCACAAATAAAAGTGCCACTAACGAAAACATGTAGAGAAACGCAAACTTGGCATTATTGTTTTTGAGTATCATAGAATTATTTTTTAAATTTAAGAGGCATTTTCTAAAGATTTTATCAACCAGGTATCGAGTCGATGATTCATAAGCGTAAATTCTTTCTTAGAATGTTTATGTGTTGCCGCCTCATACAAAGATTTTGGTTCGTAATTAATTTGTTTAAACGGAGTACCGAGTCCTAACTTCTCTAAACAAAAACACAAAAATATTTTGGCAAACCAATGATACCATTGCGCTTCGGCTTGACCTTCATTCATTAGAGCAAAAAAATCGGAAATTAGATGAAAGAGTTCTTCGTCTTTTTCTCCTTCTTGCACCAAACGATTAAGATGGCCAATCGCCCAACCCGTCGCGTTAATTTTATCATAATCAGCTTTAAGTAAAGGATAACAATTACGGCTGGACGCGGCCGCGGCGTTAGGAATGCCTTTACCACTTATCACCATAACTTCAAGTAAGGTTAAAGGTTCAAGATGAGCCGCCATTTTAGAACTTAGGCGACGAGCGCCGCGAACTAACAAACTTAGTTTGCCTTGTTCTAAAGTGTACAGATCAACCAGGCTGTCATATTCGCGCCAGGGCCTTATACGCAAAGAAATAGCTGGCGTGGAAAATGTTTGCGGCATAATTCAATTATAGCCTATTCTAAGCTATCAAAATAGCTTTGCAAAATAAGCATGGCGGCAATCGCATCACGATTTCCTTCTTTACGAGCGTTTGGATCTAGAGAGTCAGCGGCTTGCGACGAAAAACGTTCGTCAACTAAAGAAATTGGCAATTTTGTTTTATCGGTAATCATTTTTAAAAACGCTGAAAAATCAGGATCCAATCCCCCGACTTGGCTATTAACCGGCTCTCCAATTACAAGATGCTCGATTTTTTCTTCAGCAATAACTTTTTCTAACTCTTCAAGGTTAGCCACGTTTTTAAACGGCGACGCCATTCTTGTGGCAATATTACCAAGCGCTAGACCAATTCTCGCCTTGCCCCAATCAATGCCTAAACATTGTTCTTCGCTATTTTTTTGTGATGATTTCGTTTCCATTTTTTGTAATTACGATCGTATGTTCAAAATGCGCGCTGAGCGACCCGTCCGCTGTCACAAACGTAAAGCCATCCGCCGCTGTATCAATATGCCAATCGCCCAGCGTAAACATTGGTTCAATGGCAATGACCATGCCCGGTTTTAATTCCACGTTAGGAAACTCTCCTTTGGTGATATGATAATTTGGCACTTGCGGATCTTCATGCACGGCCAGACCGACGCCGTGCCCGACTAAATATCTAATTACGCCTAATTTATTTTTTTT
>CAYRGL010000107.1:0-2479 GCA_964423915.1 uncultured Gammaproteobacteria bacterium
TGGTTACATATACAAACAAAATTACTAACCCTGGAACAATACCTTTAAGTAACGTTACTATCACTGATGATAAATGTGCTCCCGAACAATATATTTCAGGAGATACTAATAATAATTCAAAGCTTGACCCAACAGAAACATGGACTTATACCTGTAAAACAAATCTAACTAAAACTACCTCTAACACTGTGACTGTTACCGGCACTGCCAATGGTCTAACAGCCACCGCCTTTGCTATTGCCACTGTTGTTGTGGCTAAGCCTGTACCAAAATTACCAAACTCTGGTTTGGCTCCTACGCAAACTATTCTTGGCTGGTCACTTCTTATTGCTGGCATCTCGAGCGTTTTGTCACTTCTCTTTATTGCTCGAACAAACAAACTCAGTAAATAAGTTATGAAAGGACCTCTAGTTCTTCTCATAGTCTTACTACTTGTTGGTGCTGGTTGGATTATATATCAAAGAACAACGGCTGTTGTTCCATTTAAACAAATTCCTATGAGTTATCACGGTAATATTATTAAAGATACCAAAGAGAACACATATTTTCGCCGTGTTGTGTTTACTGGCGCAAAAAGTCAGCTAGTAGTCATGAGTATTCCAGTAGGTGGCGAAGTTGGCGCTGAAACACATAAATATACTGAACAAACGCTTTTCTTTCTTTCAGGAACAGGCGAAGGCGAGCTTAATGGAAAAAAATTTCCAATAGTTCCTGGCGATGTGGTGGTCGTAGTCCCCGGCACTGAACATAACTTTCGAAATACTGGCACCGAGCCTCTGCAAATTTATACGGTCTATTCTCCTCCTAATCATATTGATGGCCGCATTCACAAAACTAAAGCTGATGCCGATGCTGATACAGCCGATGAAGCTGTTGGTGAAAAAGCCCCTCAGTAATAAACAAAATTAATGACTCGAAAAATTTCCTTACCATGGACTTTGTTTAGTATTGGTATTACTTTTATTGTTTCAATAACTATTTTTTTATTGACGCTTGATGCACCTATTGATAATTCCTTTGCACAACAAAACATACTTGAATCGATGCAAAGTATCCCTGTCCAAGCACAAAGTGCTTCTGGATTACCGATTAAACTAAGTATTCCAAAAATTAATATTGTTGCGTCTATTATACAAGTAGGGCTGACAAAGGACAGTACAATGGGTGTTCCTAAAACGCCAACAGACACTGCCTGGTACGATCAAGGACCTCGACCTGGTGATATAGGCTCTGCGGTTATTGATGGACACTATGGTTGGGGTAATGGTATATCCGCAGTCTTTGATAATTTATCAGACCTAAAACCTGGAGATGTAATATACGTTGAAGATGATAAAAGCCAAACAAAAACGTTCATTGTTACAAACAGTCGCGACTTTGATCCCCTAGCCGACGCTAGTACTGTCTTTACATCAACTGATAACAAAGCTCATCTTAACCTGATTACCTGCGAAGGGATATGGAATAAAACTAAAAAAAGTTACTCAAAACGATTAGTAGTTTTTGCTGATCTTAAACCTTAATAAACGTAAAAACCCCCACAAGCACGAGCTTGTGGGGGTTTTGAATTCTAAGACAACTAACTTTTTGCGCCTGAGTAAGCGATGGCTCTAACAATATCCCAAGCAAGAGCTGAGACGGGACTATGGCCGTAAGCTGCTTTAAAAATTTTTACAGCTTTTGCTTCTGAATTTGTATTTCTATTTGTCGGTCGCAAACCATAAGCAATAATAGTAACCGCCGCGTTGTCATTCGGATTAGTCATGACAGCATTACGATGATAGACTTTGCGAAACTCTGCATTAGCTGAACTTATTGCTGTAGCACTACTAACTGATGGCCAACGTCCAACAGCAATCTTAATAAGATCTGACCAGTCGCTAACTGTTGTCGGTAATGTACCAAAAGCTTTTTTATATGATGCAAGCACACCAGCTCGCTCCCCTGCTCCAATAACTTTTGTTAAGGAAGTTCCATTGCTTATAAAAATTGCCAATGTATTTTTATTGGCCGCACTTACATTACTATTACCTACTAATGTTACAAAATACGTTTTTGAATTAGCGGCAGCCTGAGCATCAACCGTCGTGCTAGCTACTAAGACCGAAACATCATTGGCAATTTGTTGTAATTGTTGTGTTGGATTTACCGTAACAGCGGAAGTATCTGTCGTTGTTGTGCCATTTGTATTTGGTGTTCCATTACTAACAGTGATCGAAGCACAATTATTAAGATTAACTGTTGAACATACAGTCACCACTGAAGATCCATTGCTTGTACCCGGTGTTAAGAGCAACAAACTGCTATCAGTATTTAATGAGGCCGTTACGACAGAAGCATTTGTGTTCGAAGAAATATTTTTTGTACCGGTCTGACCAAAAATATGAACCAATGATGTAGCTGTACCAGTTAGAGAAACACTTGTTTTATCAAAGGAAATTTGTTGTGAACTGTCAATAACATTGACGTAAATACTAGC
>CAYRGL010000108.1:0-2477 GCA_964423915.1 uncultured Gammaproteobacteria bacterium
ACTTCGGCTTGTACGGTTTCACCAACAGAAAATTCTGTTACATCCTTATGTTCAATAATGCTATGTAATGTTTCTCTTAATTCTTTGATTTTAGTATTATTAGTTTTTGAAAAAAGAGAATTGAATTTGTGGGAATGTAAGAATATACGTCTGCTATTACACAAATCATTACTTTTTTCCATTTTAATTAAATGGGGAGCTTCAACAATCTCTGCAGCTTCTGAGGAAACAATTGGACCTACACCTAGAAAATGTCTTCCTACATCCCTAAATATGTCAGTTTGTTCAATAGCTCTTATAATATCGGAATTGGAATTAATTGAAAATTTCGAAACCGCAAAAGGTTCAATCTTAGTTTTTGAAGTAAATATCATAGGACAGTCCTTTTTGATTGATACCAATGTGATATTCCGAAGATTTAATTGTCTTATGAAATACGGGGTGAACAATGAAAATCCGTTTTCAAAAAAAACAAAATTATTATTCAAAAAGGGACTTGTATATCCCCCTTGAAATGCACGATGTTGCAAATTCATTTGATAAATGCCAATTGATCCATCAGAAGCACGCAAACAAGGACGAGAAACTAGAAGACAAGCTATAATATCCTTGCAAATGTCTTCCACAAGATCACCTTCGAAAGGTAGATGATTAGAAACAAGTTTTTTTCTATCCAAAGTTAGTGGCAATCTCCCATCAAAATCATGAACGGATACAAATGGTCCCTTTTCAATGAACGTATCATTCAAAAAGTAACCGCTTGGAATGACGATTCCATTACAGCACAACTTTATCATACTATACGTTTCATTCAAATACGACCAATCAACTCTTTTATATCCACGAGGCTCTATTGAATACCAATGCTTTTGTACTTTTTCAGAAAAAGTTGGAGCATTTTGTTCAATCGTAACTTTTAATTTCTATGTGTCCATTGAATAAGTAATTTTTGGTGTTTTGAATTTATACCAATTTGTCCAGAAACCCGGTTCTTCCAAAAACAGATTTCTTGAAATGGTATTCAATTTCTTAAGAATACCTTTCTTCAATTCAATTGTGATTTTCGTGCCTATATTGCAATCTATTTTATGAATTTCGATTTGTTCATCATTAATACTTGCTTCAAATGCTAAGCCATGCTTTGCTCCCAGTCTACGCGTTTCAACTTTAATAGTATCTCCAAGCAAAAAAGCCGCTAAAGCTCCTACTCCAAATCTTCCACTCCTTTGAACTAATGAATTACCCCTTTTGTCTGTAAATTCTTTTGCCCAATTTGCACTTTTTCTATATGAGGCACCCGCCTTCAAAAAATACATCGAGATTGTTTCTTCGTCCATTCCTCGTCCGTTATCTTTTATACAGAATTGCGGCTTCTTTCCTTTCTGGGTTAATTCAATATTCACAGTTGAAATATAATCCATCCTATTTTTTTCATCGAGTAATATTTCTTGTTCATGACAAGCATCTATAGAATTCTGTAAAAGTTCTCTTACACCATAACTTGGATCATTCCCCTACAAAGGAGAAATCAAAAATTTCAACAGAGCAGGTTCTGCTGTGAATGAGAAACTATTGGGAATATAATTTACTTTATTTGCAAAATTGTCTTTATCTTGAATATTACTTTTAATCCTTCTAAATCTTATTCTTAACTTATCCAAACCTTTTACACTACCATATACTTCTCCTAACACTGCCCAACTCATGTCTAATTCTAATTGTATATTAGTTAATAGTTTTTCTAATTTCAAAAAAACTCTGCTATCCGGTGGTTTTGCATTTACATACAATAATTCAGGGTCATCTGTTTTATCAGTAACATAGTTAACAGATTGATTTAGCTCGAATTCCTTTTTTGAAACCGGGCTGGAAAATATTTTTGTCCTTATTATGATTTCATCAGCTCTGTCATTACTAATTTGAATATAGTCGGAAATGCGGAGGACAACCATAAGAAACACGACATGAGAGTCATATATTACACGCCAAGCACTCCCATAGTTTTTTCTTAGATATTCAAGCAAGTCTCTTAAATTCATTGTATGGCTTCGTGCTATTAATCCAACAATTTCATTAACATCTCGTTTATCAATTTCTAACACATTAGTATAACTTTTATCTATATTGCAGATTCCTTTAAGAGCAATTTCATGTGCAAGCCTACCGTGATGCCTTCTAATAAACTCGCCACAATACAATCGTTGATAATAATTCAAATTATTGGATGCTAAATTTGGTTGGTCTATCTGCATTTGTTCACCGAAAATTGCATCAATTTGTCTTTCATTAAATTTCAAATACTCGTCATAAAAATGGTTCCATTCTTCTTTCCAAGTTTTATTATCAAAAAATTCGTTTCGAAAATCATCGTTGTCACCATTCAGTAGTGAAAATAGACCATGTTGCGTCAAATGTAAACCTATATCGTGCAACAAAACTGAACAGACAAGCATGAGAACGTCATTTGGTGTAAGTAA
>CAYRGL010000109.1:0-2474 GCA_964423915.1 uncultured Gammaproteobacteria bacterium
GAAATAAAGTGCCGCCTGTCCACTTAAAAATAAGTAGTTAAAATCTATATATATGGCATATTGTCTGTCTTTTTCCAAGTAAGAAACCCTGGGATTTAGTATTAAATTACTGGTCATGATTTTCCTGATGAAAACAGATCGTAAATTATTGAGTAGAATACAACTCATGTTCGCTAAATGGCTCTAGTCAACATTGACTAAGCAACCATTCTCTTCAAACTCTTTTACTTCTATCTGCCAATTGTTAGTTTTCTTAATACTAGTTTTTGTTTTAGGCTTATCTTTACCTCTTGCTTCAGCTTTGGTTTTAGTGTTCGCTTTCCCAATGTCTAGCTTTTGTGCCTTTCCGTAAATCACTTTCATTTTGCATTCTTATCTCCTGATGTATTTTCATACAACATGACTACCTATTTAAAACTTTATAAATAAGTTTCCTTAATTAATATAAATAAAGAAGAGAAGATATATTAGAAAATAAACTTTAATGGAAAGCTCTGTACGTAAGCACCTGAACTACCTCAGATAAATTATTACCTCGCCATTCAGTCAATTTGTAACAGTTCTTCTCTTCTAAAGACCCTAAATTTTGAAACCTAGTCAGAGTTAATTAAGCAACCGTTCTTTTCAAATTCTTCTACATCCATTTGCCAACTCGCAGTCTTATTAGAATCAACTTCAGTCTCAACTTCAGCAATGTCATTAGTTTTAACTTCAGATTCCCTAGTACTCAGTCTTTGTGACAAATCGTTTTGATCTTGATCGTTTTTGTTTTGCATTTTTACCTCCTAATGCTATTTATTTTTTAACAATAAAATACAACCTGCTCAGATGTTCTTTATTGTCTTCATATATTTTGTATTCTTTCCTTATTTCTAAAATCCCGAACTTTGTTTTTTTGAGGAGAGATAATACATCTTTCATGTCATATCCTTTTTCCACATGAGTTTCACTAAGATGATGATAATAATTTCCTTTATTGATAAAAAAGTCCATATTAATTGTCCAGAAACGACCTCTGCCTCCAAACCGAAAAATAGAATAAAAATTTTTTTCTTCGTTCACTCGTGGTCTAAATGTTTGAGCCACACGCACATGGTCCATAGGATTCATATCAAACACAAATATAGTTCCTGAAGGGACATTCCGATAAACAGACTGTAATGCCATTAGTAAATCTTTATCTGTCAGTAAATAATTTAATGAATCAAAAAAACATACAACAAGATTAATCTTACTTTGGTAGCTAGCGGGTATGTTAAACCGCCTTATGTCGGACTGAATGAATTTTTCGCCCGCCAATTTTTTCCTCGCTTCTTTAATCATTGGTCTGGATTTGTCAACACCGATTAAGTGGAAGCCTAATTCTTTCATGCGCAGCGAAAAATTACCTGTACCGCAAGCAATATCAAGACAAGTACCGGGTGTGATGCCATATTTAAAAATGACGTCATTCATTAGTTCTTTCCATCTTTGATATTTTCTGTTACCCATTAATGTGTCATAAAACGGAGCTATGATCCGGTATGCTTTATCATTATTGTATTTATTCATTTTCATACCAGTTCTTTTTTAAAACTATTTGAAAACCGACAGAAACCACCACAACGAATTTCCTTCTTATTGTACTCACAGTTTTTACAATTATTGTTCATATCCAAGAAACGTTTGGTTTCTCTTCCTAGTGAATCTATTAGTGATTCTTGTGAATAGTTTCTAATGTCTTTCAGGTACCTGTTACGATCCATCACACAAGGATAAAGAGTGCCAAAACTGTCCACTGAGATTCTCTTTCTTAAACCGCACCCGTAGTATTTTGACTTTGGGATTGATTTCTTTGTTGAGAGTAACCCATTTTTCGCATTCGGATGTTTTAATAAGTGTCCAAGTTTTACTTTAAGATCAGTGAATTTAAGATTGTTAGCTAAAGCCGCTCCAGTCATAATAGCTGGCCGAAGATGGATAGTAGTTTGATATTTTTGAGCTAATTCTAACAATCCTTCGACATCATTACTATTTTTTTCGTTCAGAGTGGAAATAAGAAATATCTTGATACCTTCATTAAAGAGAACGTCTATTCCCTTTAATATTCTATCATATAAACCTTTTTTGCGTCTAACTTTGTCATGTGTTTCTCCAATTCCATCAAGGCTGATGGCTACCCCTAACCCTTTCTTTAAAGCTTTAATCAATTGTGAGGAAGAATTTGACAAAAAATATCCGTTAGTTACAACATAGAAATGTAATCCTAAATCATTGATAATATTAAGAATCTGATAAAGGTCGGGTCGAGAAAATGGTTCTCCACCTGTGATTTCAAACATACCAATCCCAAGTTCTTTCAAGATCAAAATCCTTTCTTCCAGCGTTGTTACCGAAGGTACATATGTACCCAGATCTGAGATGTGATAACAACTGATACAGGCAATTGCGACGCCGAGTTGGTCTTGCAAGCAATGGTTGAAAAAGATAACTAC
>CAYRGL010000110.1:0-2454 GCA_964423915.1 uncultured Gammaproteobacteria bacterium
AAGACGTGCTTGCTGTAGAGAAAATTTATTTCTTCCGCACTAAAGAACCCGACGCGCCGTCAAATTTTGTGTATGTGATGAGATTTATCAGCGATAAATTTCACAACTCAGATGACCTGCAAGCCCAGATAAGGAAGATTGCGGATACTTTTGTGCCTACGCCGCAGTGAGCAAAGGCAGTAGCCGCAGCAACCCCCAATCTTGAAAAGAAAAACAATCTCTCTTTATATTATGTCCGGCTTATATATTTTGACCGGGAGCTATCACTTTATCAATCCTTCTTTTTATGAACCCATCATGCCGCCTTACCTGCCGTATCATTCAACGTTAATTTTTATAAGCGGTATATGCGAAATTGCAATTGCTTTATTGTTAATCCCAAAATCAAGCAGACGCATTGCTGCCTGGCTTCTTATTGCTCTATTGATAGCTGTGTTCCCCGCTAATATTCAAATGACAATTAATTATTATAATGAGAGTAATCCCCAGTTGTGGTTTTCTATTGTCCGTTTGCCTTTACAATTTATTTTGATTTGGTGGGCGTGGATATATACAAAAGAATGAGAGTCCAACTTGAAAAAATAAATACTTCTACAATCAAAAGTAATTTATTTTTTATATCACTTTCAAAGCAACCAAACTTCTTTAATTGAAAAGGCTATAAATTTTCTGAATTATTTTATTTAAGAACAATAATATCCAGGGAAATCCTTTCTCGATAATTGATAATCTAGTTTCCAGTACTTTTCAATGTGGGATAATAGAATGTTCAATTTTGAAATTTCAGCATCATTAAATTTGCCATATCCATTATTTATGGATTGGAATACACCGTCTATCGCTCTAAAAAACAAATCAAAAAGTTCTTCAAGTTCTTTGATTCTGTTGTGTGAATTTGATTTATATTCAAAGTATTTCAAAATCAAAGGATGAGAAGAGTTAAATAAAATCCCAACACCTATCATTGAATAACGGAAACCAAAAATGGAATAAGTTGAACAAGCTAGATAATCATTGTTGTCAAATTGCTCTAAAGCTAAACCAAATTGGTAAATTATTTTTCCTTTTGTGTTGGCATCTAAAATATAATCTATTCTATTGGATGAAAATTTTATGTCAACGTTAAAGTCCTGATGAGCAAAATATGCGGCATAAAAATGCATCAATTTTGTTGTTGTACAAAAAAATATAGGTAAAGTATATTGGTCCCATATTTTTTTCAATTCAATCCTGACTTTCCTATTAATATTTTCTTTATTGTAAACAGGTTGCAAAACCCTCTTTTTGTATTCATCCACAGTATACAAAGCAAATTTACTATATTTCTTTAAAACATCTGAAAGAAGCTCTATTTGAAAAGATCTCTTATTGTACAAAAGGACATATAGATTTTTTGCTAGAACATTAAAATTTGAAATTAGCGAATATTCTCTCAAGTAAAATTGGATTAAGTTTGCACATTGAAAATATATCTGCTTTTTAGTTAATGATTTCCACAATTGAAATATATAAGTCAGTAACCTATCATTGACTTTGTCTATCATTTCTGAAACTAATGGATCCTCCACTTGTAAGCTACGTCTGTTAAGCATCAAATTAACTTTTTTCTTAATATTAATCTCACCAAAAGTATTATTAATAAATAATTCATTTTCACGAAAAGAACTGACAAAAATTCCTTTTTGACTAACTTCATTTCTTAATTCATTAACTGTAGTTCTATTTCTACATAACTCCATCACTTTGACAGGCGAATAATTTGTTTTTTTTGAACCTAATAATAAATTAATTTGGCCCTCAAATAATTCATTATTAAATTTAAATTTTTCAATAGATAATTTATCCATTTCGTTTTCATTGCCAAAATTGATTAAACTGCTTAGAATAACTTTATCATTTTTAATCGCCAGGTGTTTCTTCTTTATGCAAGTAGTTTGGGATTCAAATTTAACGTTTATGGGAAATTCAATAAATCTAATATGATGCTGAATTTTGCTAATTAATAGGTCATAGTTAATTTCTTTGTTTACTTCTTCATTAAGGTATAACACAATTTCTGTGCCGCTTTCTTTTCTGTAGTTATTGTCAAAGAAATAAAAATCTACTTCTTGATTTTTAAAAATTCTAAAATACAATGGATCATTATCAGCCATTTTAGTATTCACTTCAAAATAATCTGCTATCATAAAATAAGAAAATACTCCAACACCGAATTGACCAATCGGTTGAAAACCTATTTTGTCATCATAATAATTATTTGAAGCTAATTTAGAGAAGAAGTTACTCACTATAAACTCATTCATTCCCATTCCATTATCCTTTATTATAATCCTATATTTACAATCCTCATTTTTAAACAAATTAACTTCAATTTCAGGTTTATAGTTGCTAATTAAACTTTTCTTATAATTACAGCTATCTATTGCATTTGTTAAGGCTTCCCTAAGTGTATCA
>CAYRGL010000111.1:0-2410 GCA_964423915.1 uncultured Gammaproteobacteria bacterium
AAATTATTAGAACTTTACGGTATTAAAGCGCATTTTGAACATCTTGGTTATGATTTTGTTAAATTACCAAGCGGCATGATGTCATCGCGCAGCGGAAATATTATTCCCTATGAAGATTTAAAGAATATGGCAATAGAGAAAGCTACGGAAGAAGTTACTCTGCGTCATAGTGAATGGTCAAAAAAACAGGTTAATCATACCGCACGTGTCATTGCTTTTGCGGCTTTGAAATTTGAGATGATTAAAGTGAGTGCTTCTAAATCAATTACCTTTGACATTGATTCAGCGCTTCGTTTTGACGGATTTACGGCCGCTTATATTCAATATACCTATGCGCGTATTCAAAGCATTGCGCGCAAAGCGAGTGTTGCCTTACAGCGAATTATGATTGATTACGCTTTGTTGAGTGATATACGCGAAAAAAGTTTGTCATTGAAAATGGCTGAATTTCCTCAGGTTGTTATTGCGGCAGGAGAAAAACGTGACCCGGCGGAAATTGCCAAATATGTTTTTGAGTTAGCGCAAATGGCGAATGATTATTATCACGCTGTGCCTGTTTTAAAAGCCGATCAGGCCATCGGCGCCGCACGTTTAGCTTTACTAAAATCAGTCGCCTTAGTTATTAAACAAGGTTTAGGTTTATTAGGTATTGAAACTGTTGAGGAAATGTAATATGCAGTTAGAAAGAGATTTTTATCAAATATCACTGAAGTTAATCTTAAAAAATAAGCAAGGGGAAACCCTTGTTCTTAAAGCAGTTGAAAACGGCAGCTATGAAGGATTCTATGATTTACCCGGCGGAAGAATTAATGTTGATGAGTTTGAAATTGATTTTTTAGAAATCTTAAAAAGAGAGTTACGAGAAGAAATTGGTAAGGTGACGTTTTCTGCAGATACAAAACCAGTCGCATTAGGTCGGCATTTAATTCCAGCTCAATTTTCTGATGAGAAAAAAGATAAACATGTATTATATGTATTCTTTGAAGGACAGTATATAGAAGGGGAAGTTAAAATCAGTGAAGAACATGCAGCTTTTCAATGGTTAGATCTTGATAAAATCGAGTTAGAAGAATATTTTTCTTCGGGCATTTTGGAAGGAATAAAAATGTATTTGAAGCTAGTCTAATTGTGTATAACTCAAAAAAATTACTAAGATTAAAGACCTTGAACGAGGTCTTTTTTCTTGCTATATTTACGTTAATCTCTCCGTATTAATCTTAAAATATTGAGAGTATGAAAAAATATCTTACTGAAGAAGAAATATTTCCTATGTTAGCACAATTTGCCCATCAAATTCACGACCAAATTGAAGATTTAAAGGATTCTATGAATAGCCGTTTCGATAAAATCGATAAACGGTTAGATAATCACGAAGTTCGATTAACTCGTATTGAATTAAGTATGGTCAAAAAAGATGACTTTAATCATCTTTTTCGTGCTTTAACAAGAGTTTTGTCAGAGAAAGATTTGCTTACTGAAACAGAATATCGTTATTTTTTAAGTCAAACTCAAGATTAACGTACTACTGCGCCAAACTTTTGAATCGTGACTTCTTCTAATTTTTTGTGTTTAGTGTCAACCTCTTCGCTCGTGAGCGTGCGATCTAAGCTGCGATAAATCGTACGGAAAGTATAAGAAATTTTATCTTTGCCAAACTTGGCTTCATTTTTATATTTATCTAAGAGTTTTACTTCTTCAGTCATTTCACTTCCGGCAATTTCACGAATTAATTCATAATACGCGTTTAAATCAAAACTTTTATCAACAATAAAAGAAATGTCGCGCGTAATTGGCGGATATTTACTGACTGGAACAAATTTGTGTTCAAGATCGGCTAATTGTTTTGTTACGCGTTCATCAGTTGAATACAGTAAACGAATGTCAGGAATATTTTGTTTAATCATGGCTAATCGATCAGAACCAAAACCAAACGCCCACGCATTATAAATTTCTGGATCAATGCCAAGATTTTTTAACACATTAGGATGCGCGATACCGGCACCAAGAATTTCCACCCACTGTCCATTCATCTCAATATTCATTTCTACGCTTGGATCAGTATACGGGAAGTGATCAACGACAAACTTATATTTAACGTCTTTGCCATAAAGCGCTTCGCACACTTCCACTAAAATATTTTCCAAATCTTTTTGATCAAAAGTTTTAATATCTTTGCGAATAACAAAGAAGCCGTCAATTTGATGTAAGATATTGGAATGCTGCCAATCGATTTCGTCGCGGCGATAACACTTGCCAAAACTTAAAACGCCGATGGAGCCGTTTTTTTCTAAACGTTCTTTGATTTCCGGAATATCTAAATAGTATTTCCACATTAATGACGTATGCGGACGAAGCACATGATTAGCATCTAAGAAATAAGAATCAGAGGCAGAGCGCGCCGGATGATCTT
>CAYRGL010000112.1:0-2381 GCA_964423915.1 uncultured Gammaproteobacteria bacterium
ATTTTCTTCTTTGATTGATTCAGAAACTTCAACGTCTTTTTGCGGTAAATGATATTTTTCGGCAAACTCAAAATCTCGTTCATCGTGCGTCGGTACGGCCATGACTGCCCCTGTTCCATAATCTCCTAAAACATAATCAGCCACCCATATTGGAATTTCTTCATTGGTGCCAGGATTAATGGCCATAATGCCTTTTAATTCAACGCCGGTTTTTTCTTTGCCTTCGGCTGTTCTATCTATCTCAGTTTTCTTTGCTGCCGCTTCAACATAGGCTTTGACTTCAGAAATATTTTGAATCTTATCTTCAAGTTTATGAATAAATTCATGTTCAGGAGCCAGCACAACGTAAGTCGCACCAAATAACGTATCGGCTCGCGTTGTAAAGACAGTAATTTTTTCCGTGCTGTCCTTAATTGCAAAGTTAATTTCCGCGCCTTCTGATTTTCCGATCCAATTACGCTGGCCTTCTTTTGCCGACTCTGCCCAATGTAATGGTTCTAAGTCACTAAGTAATGCTTCTGCATAATCTGTAATGCGTAAAACCCATTGTCGCATTGGTCTTTTTTCAACAATCGAACCACAACGCTCACAACGTCCATTTTCCAAATCTTCGTTAGCTAATCCGGTTTTACAGGTTGGACACCAATTAATTGGTTCATTTGATTCAAAGGCTAAACCGCGCTCAAACATCTTGATAAACGTCCATTGGGTCCACTTATAAAATTTCGGATCTGTGGTATTAATTTCTCTTTCCCAATCATAGGAAAAAGCCAAACTTTTCATTTGTTCCTTGAAACGGGCAGTATTTTTTTCTACGGCAATACGGGGATGTATTTTATTTTTTATGGCATATTGTTCAGCTGGTAAACCAAAAGCGTCCCAACCAGTTGGATGTAAGACCGCAAAATTATTCATTTTTTTATAACGCGCAAAAACATCACTCGCCGTATAAATGCGAGCATGACCCATATGCAGACCTTCACCTGAAGGATACGAAAACATATCAAGTGAATAATACTTGATTTTTTCGCCTGGCTCCTGTGTCAGATCAATCTTATTTTCTTGCCAAAACTTTTGCCATTTTTCTTCAATTGTTTTTGGATTATATTTCATCTTATGTTAATTCAATGCCTACCGGACAATGATCAGAGCCTAATACTTTATCAAGAATAAAAGCATTTTTTAGAGATTTCATCATCTTAGCCGAAACAAAAAAATAGTCAATGCGCCAACCGACATTTCTCGCCCGCGCGTTCATGCGTTGACTCCACCATGAATACTGTACTTTATCAGGATTAAAATGCCTAAACGTATCAACGAGTCCTGCTTTAATAAACTTGTCACCCCACGCTCGTTCTTCTTTAGAAAAACCTGGACTAAATTCATTTTCTTTAGGACGCGCCAAATCTATTTCTTTATGAGCGACATTAAAATCTCCACAAATAATCACTGGCTTCTTTTTTTCTAATTTTTTTATATATTTTAAAATTGCCGCATTAAAAGCTTCTTTATAATCAAGGCGAACTAATTCGGGGCGGGCATTGGGAAAATAACAATTGATAAAATAAAATTTTGGAAATTCTAAGGTCTGTACTCGTCCTTCGTCATCAAATTTCGGTAAGCCAAAACCATTAATAATTTTTAATGGTTTAATTTTAGTAAAAATTGCCGTACCGCTATAACCCGGGCGCTTAGCTGGATGCCATATTTCCTGATACGGCTTAAAATCAAAGTCATGTTTTGCGCGACTGACGTCATCAATTTTAATTTCTTGCAAAGCAATAATATCGGGTTTGTTAGCACGCAAAAAATCGCTAAAGCCTTTGCGGACTGCAGCGCGAATACCATTGACGTTCCATGAGACTAATTTCATAATTTGTACCCCTATGGGTTAACAGTGTATAATAAAGTATATCTGACCAGCGCATTATTCGCAATAAAATGCTTCCTACTGACCCAATTCGACATCATCGTATTAAGAAAATTATCATTACGATTATCATCGTTCCGATTGTTTTGTTTTTAATGTTACTGATCGTTGGTTTTGTCGCCAATGTGCTGGATCGCAGTCGCCGAATTTCACAAGGAGATTATTCACTTAACGCCACGGCACCGCAAGTCGTTAGCGATTATAGCGGAGCGCAAAAAACCTTAATTGAAGGCGTGGGTACGCAGTCTGTTGGCGCCACTAACCCAAAACTAACCATTGTTGAATTTGCTGACTTTCAGTGTCCTTATTGTTTAGCTTCATTTCCGGCCATGCGCGCGGCGTCTGTTAAATACAAAGACAGTATTAAAATAATTTTTCGAGATTGGCCGGGGCATACCAATTCAATTGCTTTAGCCGAAGCTGCGTACTGCGCCGGCGAACAAAATAAATT
>CAYRGL010000113.1:0-2380 GCA_964423915.1 uncultured Gammaproteobacteria bacterium
AAAAGAAAGCGGGGGACATGCTGATTTATCATCTTGGAACCATATTAGAATTTATAATATTCGAGGTTTAAAAGAATATTTTGAAGTTTTTGGATTTAAGGTAGAAGAAATAAAAGGCGCTGGCTATTTTCCTTTCCCAGCAATTCTGGGTAACCTCGATAAAACACACTGTCATTTTATGACTTTTAAAATTAGAAAATTACCTGTTTAATACTATGGAAAAAAATCCTAAACAATTTTTGGAACAACACGAAACTGCTACCTATATGAGTGAGCGTTTGCAAGCGTTTGTTGATGTTTACCACACATATCATAAAGATATTTTAAAACCTTTGAATATTTTGGATATTGGCTGTGGCCGAGAAGTTGAATTGTTAAAATATAAAATTAAAGGTGATCGTTATTGCGGTTGCGATTTTTATGAATCGGTTAAAGCACCGCTTGATGAATATCGCCGAGCTGATTTTAACAGTAATAATATCTCGGAAGTTTGGCAAGATCAAAAATTCGATGTGATATTTTGCGGTGAAGTTATTGAGCATGTTTTTTCTCCGGATAGCTTGCTGACGGAAATGAAAGCTTTGATGCATGAAGATAGCATCCTGGTTTTGTCAACACCAAATCTTGATTATTATGTAAATCGAATTTTACTGTTGCTTGGTATTTCGCCACTCTATTTGGAAAATTCTTCAGAAAAAAAACTTGGTAGAAAATTTAAAGCCCTGGGACAGGGGAACGTTACCGAGGGACATATTCGCCTTTTTACTTATGGAGCGTTAAAAGATATTTTAACCATGTATGGATTTAAAATCGTTACCTGTCGGACCATGGTCAGCCAATGGAATTTTTGGCCTGATAAGATTTTTTGTCATTTACACCCCAGCTTAGCCGCCACCAATGTCATTACCGCAAAAAAAATCTAGAAGTGCTTTACTAATAGTAATAGGGGCAGTACTTTTGTTTCTGCCGCTTCTTTGGTTTTTGCATCATCCCGGATATATTTTAGCTTATGGAGATAGTGACTTGCCTTTAAGTACCAAGACCGCTTTGGCGCGTTCGTTTTTTCTGTGGAACGATCATAACGCCTCTGGTTTTGACCAGACTTCTTTTGTCCCCAAAATGATCTTCACGTTCGTGTTCTATGTGCTTAATTTGATTTTTAACTTACAAATTACTCAGGTATTGTTTTTTGGACTTATCTTCTTAACATCTTTTTTTTCCTTTAAATATTTAAGTTCGTATATATTAAGAGAGAGAATGTCTGGTAGTACTTTTTATGCGGTTATTACCGGGTCAATTTTTTACGCGTTAAATAATTATGTTTTAATACGAATGATTGATGGCCATTATCCTTATATGTGGCTTTATGCCTTGTTGCCGTTCTTATTGAAGAATTTTATAGAAATTTTAGAAAGTGGAAGAAAAAAAAGTTATTATTTATTGGCGCTTGGTTTTGCTCTGGTTGGCCCGATATTTATTCCACATATTTTTTTCGCCTTTGCGTCAATATTTTTTCTTTATCTTGTAGTTTATATCTTTGATCATAAGGATCAATTGCTGTCGATTATTAAAAAATCTTGTGCGGTTTTTTTGTTATTTTTTCTTATAAATGCGGTTTTTATTTTTCCGTCTTTTGTTTATTTTTTAAATCTAAAAAATGTCGATTCTCTTAAGCCCGAAAACGCCGTGAATGCCATCAGTTGGGGAGAGGGAACCAGAGATTTATTAAATTCGTTGCGAGGCTTAGCGGACGCCGGTTTAGTCAAGGGATGGCAAGGCATAGCTTTTTATTCTTTTGGCCATACTTATATATATAATGATTTGTATATTGTGTTTAGCTTCTTGTTCATATTATTAATAGTATTTTTTCTGCCTTTTGAAAAAAAATATATAAAGAACTTAAGTAATGTGCTAAAACTCAATTATGTATATTTCTTAGTTTTGTTTTTAGTGGGAGTTTTCATTGTCAAAGCTGACGCCCCTCCTTTTGGTGGGTTATATATTTGGGCAATAAATAATATTCCTTTATTTTGGTATCTTAGATCGCCAGAAGCAAAATTTAATATCTTGGTATATATGGGCTTGGCGTTTCTTTTAGTGTTGTTTTTGTTGTATATTTTTGAAAAGAGCAAGAAGATAAAAATTATTTCGCTATTTTTTACTGTGTATGTTTTAGTACTGGTGTATCCGATTTTTTTAAGTAGCACTTTTTTCTCAACCTTTCCCAGTAAGATTGTCAAAATTCCAGACTATTATACTGAGCTTAAAAATCAACTTGAGCAAGATACGCAAACCTATAAGGTTTTATATTTGCCGATTAACATAAGCTATACGGCTTATGACTGGGGTTTTGCCGGAGCTGATTTTATACCAAACTATA
>CAYRGL010000114.1:0-2283 GCA_964423915.1 uncultured Gammaproteobacteria bacterium
TAGACAAATTGTCAAGACCTTTTATTTATGTTTCAGAGGTTTAAAACTTGGGTACCCTTGTTACATAGTGATCCTTACTATTAATGTAATATACCTCTCAGTTGAAAATAATTGAGTTTTTTAATTTGAGATAAACCAATTTTTATTTACAGAGTATGGAATAGGGTTATATATCCAAATTTAGCGTATTTTTGTCAAAGCCATTATTAGCATAAACATTCCGGGTCGAAACCATTAAGTTCTTTTGCTTCACTAAAGGCTCTCGCTCGACATCCGCCACAATGAGCTAAAAATTTACATGTATTGCAAGGTTTTTTAAATGATGCACGATTTCTAATTGCGGCAAAGATATCAGATTCTAACCAGACTTTTTCTATTTTATCTTCGTAAATATTTCCAGCCTTGATTCGAAAGAAAGGACAGGGGATAACATCTCCATTGGTTAATACGACACAAGCAGCAACTCCTGCTGTACACCCTCCTTTAATTTTGACAAATTTTTCTTCTCTTTGATTTTTAAGTATGGCAACAAAAGGTGAAGTAAAACGAAGGATTCTTTTTTGTTGATATAGCTCGAATAGCTTTTCTGTAATCAGTCTCTTTTCTTCTAATGTAAATTGAAGGTTTTTCTTTTTTCCCGGCAAACAAATATTAAAACCTAAATCAATCCCATGTTTATTTGCAATGTCCACAAGAAAATCGATCTCGTTCACATTTCCCGGATGAATGGTTGTAAATAAATATGTATATATTCCATTATCAATAAAATGGCGGGCTAAGTTCAGAATATACTTAGTTGAACTTTTTCGTATTGTTGAATTATCGGGTTCAAAACTTAAATGGATTATATCAAAAGCTTTAATAATGCTTATATCTTTTTTTCCAATTGACCCGTTGGACTGCAAAACTGTTTTTAGTGCTAACTTACTCTTAAGTAAAAAGGTTGCGATTTCAGAAAAACCAGAATGCATGACAGCTTCTCCTCCTGAAAAAACAAACCTTGATACACCATTCGAATTTGCAAATTCTAATAGATTAATAACCTGCAGTACGGGCATATCCTGCGGCTTAATGTCTCTGTTGTAACAGTGCCCGCAATTTAAATTACATTTACTGGTTATCTCAACTTCTAATAAATGCAGACCCAATTTTACAGCGTTTATCACTGGTATACTCAAAACCTCCTTTATTATAACTGGATGACCAAGCTCGGCAACCAGAAAAACATCTCGCTTTCTTCAAACAACTTTTACATTTAGCAGGTATTTTTTCTTCAAGTATTAGTTCTCGGAAAAGAGTAAAGCCTTTCCCGTGATGCCAAATTAATGGTTCATCATCAGTTAATATATTACCGCAATAAAAATTTTCCTCCTTAAAGAAATTACATGGGAATACCCGACCGTCACTATCAACTATCAATTTATATTTTCCCCCAGCACAGTTTGGTAACGTAAACCCAGAGCTTTTGTAGTGATTTGGAGCATTTATAAATATGCTTTGAAGACCATGCTTGATTGTCAGTTTATCTATTGGGATTAGTCTTAGCTTTTTAAAATAATCATCCATCAATTCTACATCCAGGACAAGCATATCATCATCCAAAGTACTATTAGGTGAATTAATCGGAATAACTGGAGCAAATTTATGTATTTTATACAAACTGTTAAAGTAGCTAAATACATCAAGTAGTTGATGATAGTTTGATCTGACCAGAGTCATATTTATGGAGGTTTGAGCTCCAGACTGTAAAGAACGATTAAGGTTAGTTTCGAGCAGGGAAAATGAACCAGGGTATCCCACTAATTTATCATGAATGTCTTTTAATCCATGAACTGAAAATATTAGTTCATCAATATATGGAAGGCAAGCTGAAACATTATGGGTGCCATTGGTGTTAACTCTTATTTTAAGTTTTCTCTCTTTGCTCCAGATTATCAGATCTTTGAAATAAGGTAACATCAAATTTTCACTGCCAGTAAAATCCAATCTATTTACCCCTAATTTCATGAGCTTAGAAATAATGAGTTGCCACTCTTCGAATGATAGCTCGGTCTTTTCAGCAGTTCTTTTTTGGTAACAAAAGGAACATAGTTGATTACATTTGTTGGTTAACTCGATCTGAGCAAGAATCGGCCTTTGCCAGGATAGCTTAAAGAGTTCCTCTCTAGTAAAACCATTCATGTTTTATCTTCCTCAATGATATGTTTGTATAATAAATACTTGATGAAACTTTCTGGTACTTGTTTTTTAGAATTATCATCAGATGATAATAGTGCATTGAAA
>CAYRGL010000115.1:0-2276 GCA_964423915.1 uncultured Gammaproteobacteria bacterium
GCCTTTGATATTACTTGGCGTCTGGTTATTGACATTTTGGTCAGGCACTGGGTTAAGAGTTCCCGGCAAAGCTGGATTTGTTTGGGGTTGCACTTGCACTACGGGTTGAGGAGTTGGCTGACTGCGCTGTGTCCACCACCACCAACCAGCAGCAGCCAGAACAATCACTGCGGCGATACTGGCAATTAAAATAAATTCCTTACGACCGATTAATGGTTTTGGAGCAGTGGCTTGTTCGGAAATTAATGGCGCGGGACTAGGAGTTTTTTGATCAATAAACATATTTAAATTATACCATAATTGTACGATTTTGTACTATAATTTTCACTTGCAAATATAGGTTAATTTTGATATATTTAAAGAACCTAAAACAGCAAATTATTATACCCAAAGAACTAAAAAAATCAGCTTCACAAAGCAACTACAATGCAGAATCTATCACTGTCCTGGAAGGACTTGACCCGGTACGCAAGCGACCGGGTATGTATATTGGTTCAACTTCGGCGGCCGGTCTACATCACTTAATTTGGGAAATTGTCGACAACTCAATTGACGAAGCCATGGCCGGCTTTGCCAACCTGATTACCGTTGATTTATTGCCTGATGGTATGGTGACGGTTGGTGATAATGGCCGCGGTATTCCGGTTGATATGCACAAAACCACTAAAGTTTCTGCCTTAGAAACGATTATGACGACACTGCACGCCGGTGGAAAATTCGGCGGCAACGGCTATAAAGTTTCCGGTGGTTTGCACGGCGTTGGTGCCAGCGTTGTCAATGCTTTGAGTTCGTACATGAAAGCCGAAGTGCACAAAGATGGAAAAATCTGGGTGCAAGAATACAATATTGGTAAACCGAAAAAGAAAGTTACTGCTATTGGTCCAACAAAAACGACTGGTACCATCATGACGTTTAAAGCTGATGCGAGCATCTTTGAAGAAGTTGAATATAACTGGGGAAAAATTTTAGATCGTTTGCGTCAACAAGCTTATTTGAACAAAGGCGTAACTATTGCGATTCGTGATCGCAGAGAAAATCATTCACCAAAAGATTTTACTTTTCATTTTGAAGGCGGTATTAGAACCTATGTCGATGCTCTTCATCGCCACAACACGGTCAAAAATGAAACTATTTTTTATGTTGACCGAGAGGTCAAAGAAGGACGCGTGGAAATCGCTATACAATATAATGATGGCTACAATGAAAATGTTTTAGCCTTTGCTAACAACATCATTAACCCCGGCGGCGGCACGCACTTAGTTGGTTTTAGAACCGCCCTGACCCGTACGCTTAACTCGTATGCGCGCGCCAAAAATTTAATTAAAGAAAAAGATGAAAACTTAACCGGAGAAGATGTCCGCGAAGGTTTAACCGCCATTATCAGCGTTAAATTAAGTGATCCTCAATTTGAAGGACAAACTAAAGATAAGCTCGGTAATGCTGAAATGAAAACAGCTGTAGAACAAGTTATGGGTGACGCCTTCACCATGTACTTAGAAGAACATCCGCGTGAAGCAGAAGCCATTGTGGCTAAGTGTTTCTTAACCGCGCAAGCTCGACTCGCCGCTCGTACGGCGCGTGCCACAATTTTACGCAAAGGTGCGCTCGAAGGTATGACCTTGCCAGGCAAGTTAGCAGATTGTTCGAGCCGCAAACCTGAAGAATCAGAACTTTATATTGTTGAGGGAGACTCGGCCGGCGGCTCAGCTAAACAAGGACGCGACCGCGGCTTTCAAGCGATTTTGCCGTTACGCGGAAAAATTTTAAACGTAGAACGCGCGCGACTTGATAAAATGCTTGCTAATAACGAAATTAAGAATTTGGTTATTGCCTTAGGCACAAATATTGATGATCAATTTGATGTGACTAAACTTCGTTATCATCGCATTATTATCATGACCGATGCTGACGTTGACGGAGCGCACATTAGAACTTTGCTTCTAACCTTATTCTTCCGTCATTTCAACCAACTGGTCGCTGACGGCTATGTCTATATTGCGCAACCGCCATTGTATCAAATTAAAAAAGGCGCGAGTGCTCGATACGCTTATTCTGATGAACAAAAAAATAAAATTCTAGCCGAAATAACTAAGAGCGGCGAAGTTATTATTGAAACCGAAGTCGGGACTGAAGGTTCTGATGCGACGGACACTGAAGAAGAAGCCGCCGATAAAAAAGCTAAATCTGTTTCGCGCGTCAATATTCAGCGTTACAAGGGTTTGGGAGAAATGAATCCGTCGCAGCTTTGGGAAACGACCATGGATCCGAAAACTCGT
>CAYRGL010000116.1:0-2256 GCA_964423915.1 uncultured Gammaproteobacteria bacterium
AGCAGCTGATTCGTAATCAGCAGGTCGGCGGTTCAAGTCCGCCCGCCAGCTCAAATAAAATAAGGCGCTTAGAGTAAATCTAAGCGCCTTTTGCTATTTTTCAGGGACAGTTTGGTGACAGATTATTATAAAATAATTGTTTTGATCTTTGCAACTGTGTTTTTTGAATTTCAATAAAGACTAACAA
Source organism: uncultured Gammaproteobacteria bacterium (assembly GCA_964423915.1). Taxonomy (GTDB): domain Bacteria; phylum Patescibacteriota; class Patescibacteriia; order Patescibacteriales; family Patescibacteriaceae; genus Patescibacterium. The sequence continues at coordinate 188 of CAYRGL010000116.1, forward strand.
TGTGACTAACTGATTACAAAACACTTTTCACAAATCTCACTTTTATTAACTAATTACATATAATGAATGTTAGCTATTCTATACACTTCTTTATTTTTGCTACTGTTACTGTGCTACTGTACTGTACTGTGTGCCCATATTCTACTCAAAATAATATAATTCGTAGCGAAATGATGTGTTTCCATTATTCTAAAAATTGTACTGAATATAACCGAAAATACTAATGAATTAATTTATAAGGATTGATTTGATCAAAAAAGACTTTAGATAAAATTACTTATTGTCTTTATTTTTCTTGTAGTAAATTCCTTTGTTTTCGGCATCGTGTTTTCTTCCAGCATTAATTTTCCTTTTTTTCCATTTCTTTGCAAAAAATATTTCATTGTTTGTTATCCAATAATGCGATTTACATTTAAAACTCCAATTACCAATTGAAGGATAAAGTGAAACAGTTTTTCCATTAAAACGGAATTCCCAGTCTGTTGGAGAAAAAGGGGTTACAACTTCATTACCACAACCACATATGCACTTATGAACTGCTGTACAATAATCAATAGTTATGTATAAAATATTTTCTTCAATCACTTCTGGTATGAATTCGACAAACTTATGAGTTATTTTCATAATTTACTTATTTTCTAAGTCTTTTGATTTTCCCTCTAAATTGTGAATCTTATCCTGCAATTCCTTTTTTTCTTTCAATAGATCGTTCTTCTCTTTCATTAGAGTGTTAGCCCTTTTTTCTTGTTTGGTTGCAAAATCATCAAATTTATTTCCTAACAATAATGTAAGCTCATTCTTGAAAGGCATAATTGGTTCATACAACCAATGATAAGCCTTACCTATTACGCCATTGAACAATCTAATATCAATATGATGTTTTCCTGTTAGTAAAATATGTTCTAATGAAATTCCAGGATAAGGATCAACATAGTAAATAACACTGATTCCTAATTGATAAGCTTTCTTCGAACACAATTCACAAGGGCTTGCGGTAGTAAATAATTTACCATTTTCAATTCCAACACCTCCGTACTTTGTTATTTGTAAGAAGGCATTCTCTTCTGCATGTAATGAACGGGTATGGACTTGATTTTTTCCATCTAAAATAGAATTCTGAACATCTTTAAAACAAAAACAAACATTTCTTCCTTTCAAATTGTCTCGGTTATCTTTAATATGACTTCGAAAATTTGTATCTAAAGCATCAAAAAATTCACTAGAGTCATTCGTTTTGTCTAAAAAATGTTCTCGCTCATAATCTGTAAAAGCACTTATGTCATCTTTGTTCTCTAAGAGATCTTCTGCGTTTCTCAAAACACATGGTACTTGGCCGGATGGTGTGTTATTCCAACCAATTGCTTTTATCGAATAATTTTCATCAGTAATTGCGGCACCAACATGTCTCGAAATACATCCTGAGTTGTGTTTAGCAGTATAAGCCATTTGCATACATCTTTCTTCGGGTGACGGTGTTACTAAACCTGGATGACTTATTAGGGAAACATATTTAAGCAGCTGCATCTTCCAGCTAAAGTACGGAGAAGTATTATCTGATAACCTATTGTTTGTTTTCTTATTAAGGTTATTTTGTTCATCAATATTCTTGTTTTTCTCAATTGCTTCTTCTTTTGTTAGAAATGAAATATGGATATCTGCTTGTTGAATGCATGCTGATATCTTTGCTTTATAAAATTCATGATCTTTACCCCCCTTATGTTCTTCATCCCACAATTTTTTACCGATGTCATAATCATCAATAGTTATATTATATTTATTTTTTAGTGCTTTTCTTCTTAAATTATCATCTCTAGTTACTGCAATTGTATAAAATGCGGCATAACGTTGCTTGAAATACATTATTTCAATAGGACTCCTCAAATCATCTATAACAATTTGAGTACGCATTTTTTCATCACTTGACTCATTATAACTTTCTATAATAGAGTTTATTAATTCAACAATCTTAAAAATATTTTCTGCAGAAGGTTCAGCAAATTCATAGGGTCCGCCGGACTTTCTTAAATTAGTTGAAATGACCTGTAAAAGTTTATTACGCTTCAACCGAG
>CAYRGL010000117.1:0-2246 GCA_964423915.1 uncultured Gammaproteobacteria bacterium
CTGGGGAAGACACAGTATATCTTAATGAAAAAGCAAAAGTTGCCGTTAATAAAGAAGTCTTTAATGATGAAATGCTTAAGAACTTAGGTTATAATAAAGCCGATTTTGTCGAGAAAAAAGCCATTGAAGTAGGAAACATATTCAGCCTCGGAACGCGCTTTTCTGATGCGCTTGATTTAAAGTATGTTGATGAAAATGGTGAAAGAAAATCCGTGATCATGGGTTCGTATGGTATTGGTCCGGCTCGCGTCATGGCGACAATTGTCGAGCTGTTTGCTGATGAAAAGGGGATAGTGTGGCCGGAATCAGTAGCGCCGTTTAAAATTCATCTTCTGGCTTTAGGAGAAAATGTAATAGAAGACGCCGCAGCGGTGTATAAAGAATTAGAAGCTGCGGGGATCGAAGTGCTGTTTGACGATCGCGTTGGTTTAACTAATGGAGAAAAATTTGCAGAAGCTGATTTAATCGGTTGTCCTTGGCGTATAGTTATAAGTGAAAAGACGCTAAAAGAAAAGAGTGTGGAGTTAAAGGCTCGCACAAGCGACAAGTCAGAACTCATTGCCTTAAATAAAATCGTAAAACATTTTAATAACTAAAGAACATTTCTGTTTAATTCACTATTTGGAAAATTCAGTAAAGATCTTGGCATTGATCTTGGAACCGCCAATACCCTCGTCTACACACCTGACAAGGGCATTGTTATTAATGAGCCCTCTGTTGTCGCTGTAAACATGCGCACCGAAGAAATTTTGGCGGTCGGCGACGAAGCCAAACGTATGATTGGGAAAACCCCAGCGCATATTCAAGTTATTAAACCTTTGATTGACGGGGTTATTTCTGATTTTGAGGTGACAGAAAAAATGTTAAAATATTTTATTGATAAAGCGCACACTGAACAATTTACTTTAGTCCCTCGACCGCGTGTGGTGATTGGTATTCCGCTCGATATTACCGAAGTGGAAAAAAAAGCGGTTGAGGACGCGGCGAAATCAGCCGGCGCTCGTCAAGTGCATCTTGTTGAAGAACCAATGGCCGCCGCGGTTGGCGCGCGTTTACCCGTCACCGAAGCTAACGCCACCATGATTGTTGATATTGGTGGCGGAACCACCGAGATTGCCGTTATTTCCTTGGGCGGCGCCGTGAATTGGAAAAACTTACGTTTGGCGGGAAATTTTTTAAATCATGATATTACTCAATATATTCGTGAAGAATTTAATTTGTTAATTGGTGAACAGCTTGCTGAAGAAATTAAAATTCGCATTGGGTCGGCGACGCCGCTCAAAGAAACATTGGAAATGACGGTGCGCGGTCGAGATTTGATGAACGGGTTACCAAAAGAATTACGCATTAGTGATAGTCAAGTTCGCGAAGCTATGTCGCGTAGCATTCATCAGATAATTGATAATATAAAATTAATTCTGGAAACAACGCCACCGGAACTGGTCGCAGATATTTATGAATACGGGATTATTTTAACCGGCGGGGGTGCGCTTTTGCGCGGTCTTGATCAAGAAATTGCTGCCGCCACAAAAATTCCCGTGCGTGTAGCAGACGATCCCTTGACCTGCGTTGTGCGCGGCACTGGAATTTTATTGTCAGATCCGATTCTGCTCAGTAAAGTGATTGTTCCAAGTACTAAAGAATTATAAGTTTATGACAAATAAGCGGCCCCTTGCTACCATGGCCGTCTTAGCACTAGTAATTATTGCTATCGTTGTCATTAGCAGTTTGCTTAGTCCTATAGGCGGTTTTTTTAGACAGTTGGTTAATCCGATTGCGGCTTTGTCTTATCAAATTACTGAGCGTCTTAATCCTCGCTCAAATTCTAATCAAGACTATAACACCTTACAAGCCAAAGTTACTCAGCTAGAAGAAGAAAACAGAACCTTATCGGCGGAAAATGCTAGCTTAGCAAATCTTCAAGATGAGAATAATCGTTTGCGCAATTTTTTTAATTTTGCACAAACACAAAAACACACGATTCAATTAGCAGAGATTATTGCTCGCGGTCGACCAGAAGATAGTTGGCGCAATCGAGATGTTATTACCTTAAACCAAGGCACAAATCAGGGCTTAGATGTCGGCATGCCGATTATTAGTTCGGAAGGAGTTTTAATCGGGAAGATCACCGCTGTAAAATCCAATGTCTCTGAAGCCTGTTTGCTTTATAGCAGTGATTGTCGTATGGCCGCTTCAATTTCCGGTCAGGGATCAACAATTGGCGTCGCGCATGGTGATCTTGGTAT
>CAYRGL010000118.1:0-2187 GCA_964423915.1 uncultured Gammaproteobacteria bacterium
TACGAGATGGAAATTTATGCAGGATCAAAAAATGTCTTTTAAAGAAATTAAAGAGTTAATGAATCATAAAGCCGTATGAAAAATTTAGTTTTAGTAATTTCCAGTAGTAATGGTCGACAAGCGTGGTTGGCTGATGTTTTGCAAACCTTGAATCAGGACGGACGATCAATTAACGTTTTGGCAAAATCAAAACGTTTAGTGCGTCGTTTGCATCGCGAACGTATTCGAGCAAAAAAATTAACACTACCAGTATTACCGCCACTATTATTTTGTATCGCTTTGCCAATTTTATGGATATTCTTTGGCTTGGTTCAATTTTTTCGCGTAATGAGTAAGCGGCCCGAAGCTATTGTATTATGCAATTGGCCGGAAAAAATTATTCTTTCTCCGTTTAGTAGCGTTTTTGGCACAAAATTAATTTGGCTTGAAGATCCTTCTCAAAATTTATTTCCAACATTATTTTTTATTCCTTCTTTGTATAAACGTTGCGCCAAAAAAGTAGACAGTGTTTTCACTCTTTTTCCTTCGGTAATTAAACCGGTGGCACGACAACATAATTTATTTAAAACATTGGCAGAAGCTGGTGATCGTAGTCGATTTGTTGTTGGATCAGTATTATTTGGTTTACCAAAAGATCAGGCGGAACGATTATTATCGGCCTTAGCTATTGCGCAAAGCGTCTGTCCGTTAATTGAACTTGTCATTATTGGTTCAGGGAAAAATCGTCAGCAAATTCAGTGGTTATCGCGTCGTATGGGACTTGAACGAAAAGTGTGGTTAGCAGGACCAACGGACGATTTTCAGCGCTGGTTAACGCATCTTGATACCTATATTATCGCTTCCGCCGAGCCTAGTTTAGATGATGTGGCCTGGGCTTTAACGGCCATGTCAGCCGGTTTACCGATTTTGGCGCCACAACGTGAATGGTTAACACAAGTTATTACTACCAAAGCTGGTGCCTTAATTGATATTATGGATCCGGAAATAATTGCGCGTCAATTAATTTCTTTGCAGCAAAATGAAACGATGCGCGGGGCCTTGGGCAAAGAAGCGCAAAAAACAGCTGAGCAATTTTCTTTTGAACGCTTGGCTCATTCAGTCGCTAAAGTATTATCATGAAAAAATTAAAAGTATTAAAAAAAGATGCTGGACTAAGAATAGATCTTTGGTTATCAGAGTTATTAAAAATTTCTCGCAATAAAGCACAGAAATTATTTAAAGAGGAATTAGTGATTTGTAACGGAAATATTATTAATGCGCATCACTTAGTGCATGCTGGCGATCAGATTGAAATTGTTGAGTCAAAAAAAGTAACAGTCAAAAAAATAAAAGCCAAATTGCCTGATATTAAAATTATTGCTGAGACAAAAGATTATATTGTCATTAACAAACCAGCGGGCTTACTTATGCATGGAACAGAAACCGAAGAACGAACATCAGTGGTTGATTGGCTCTTACATAAAGATCCAAAGATTGCCAAAGTTGGCGAAGATCCAAGTCGTCCCGGCATTGTTCACCGTATTGATAAAGACGTGAGTGGCTTGGTTGTTTTAGCTAAAACCCAAAATTCTTTTGATGATTTAAAAAAACAATTTGCCAAACGAAGTATTTTAAAAATGTATCAGGCTTTAGTGTACGGCGAAGACTTGCCGGATGAAGGAGAAATTAAATTCAAGATGAGCCGCTCAACTAAAGGTTATCGTATGGCGGCGCGTCCTGAAAATCAAGAAGGGAAAATTGCTATTACTAATTTTACGATTATTCATCACTATTATAATTACACCTTAGTTGCCGTAACAATTAAAACCGGACGCACGCACCAAATTCGGGCGCACTTTGCGGCATATAATCATCCGTTGGTCGGTGATGATTTATATGGTACCAATAAAGATAAATTAAAAAACAAAAAAATTAAACTGGGTAGAGTATTTTTAGTGGCGACCAATTTAGCCTTTACGGATTTACAGGGCAAACGACAAGAATTTTCTATTCCGCTGCCGGCACAATTACAAGAAGTGCTCAAAAAATTAAAGATAAAGAAATAATATGATAGTTTCTTTCGGTGGCTCAATTGGTTCAGGAAAATCAGGGATTGCCAAGCGTTTAGCTAGTGAATTAGACTGGCCCTATTATGACATGGGTGATTTACGTCGACAGTTAGCTAAAGAGCGGGGAATGACACTGGAA
>CAYRGL010000119.1:0-2111 GCA_964423915.1 uncultured Gammaproteobacteria bacterium
GAGGTTGGCTTAGAAGCAGCCATCCTTTAAAGATAGCGTAATAGCTCACTAGTCTAGTCGTCTCGCGCCGAAAATGTATCGGGGCTAAGTATATTACCGAAGATGCGGACTTATTACATTAGTAATGAGTGGTAGAGGAGCATTCCAAGATCACTGAAGTCGTAGCGTGAGCTGCGGTGGAGAGCTTGGAAGAGAGAATGTTGGCATAAGTAGCACAAAGGCGGGTTAAAACCCCGCCCACCGAAAGTCTAAGGGTTCCTGGGCAACGCAACTCGACCCAGGGTGAGTCGGTCCTAAGGCGAGGCCGCTGTAGTGGCGGCGTAGTCGATGGATGAGCTGGTTAATATTCCAGCACTACTTCAGTTTTCCGATGGGGGGACGAAGTCTCAAAGTTTAAGCGTTTCTATGGTATGAACGTTGCTAGCTGCAAGAATAGATTCAGGCAAATCCGGATCAACATTTCAAGCAGTCGGCAGAAGACAAAACCTTCGGGTGGCGTCAATTTAAGTAGAGAGATTTCCAAGAAAAACCTCTAGGGCTAAGATTGAAGTAACCGTACCGTAAACCGACACAGGTAGACGAGGCGAGAAGCCTCAGGTGTACGAGAGAACCCTCGTTAAGGAACTCGGCAAAACAGCGGTCGTACGTTCGCAATAAGACCTGCCCGGAGCAATCCGGGCCGCAGCTAAAGATTTCAAGTGACTGTTTATCAAAAACACAGCTCCCTGCTAAATCGCAAGATGATGTATAGGGGGTGATGCCTGGCCAGTGTCCGAACGTTAAGAGGAGAGGTTAGTCCTTCGGGGCGAAGCTTTGAATTTAAGCGCGGATGAACGCCGGCCGTAACTATAACGGTCCTAAGGTAGCGAAATTCCTTGTCGGGTAAGTTCCGACCTGCACGAATGGCATAACAACTTGAAAACTGTCTCAACGAGGGACTCGGCGAAATTACAAGACCAGTAAAGATGCTGGTTAACCATAGTTGGACGAAAAGACCCCGTGAAGCTTTACTACAACTTGATATTGAGTTAGGGATATGTCTGTTCAGCATAGGTGGGAGACTTCGGTCACCAGTGAGATACCACCCTGGCATGTTCTTAATTCTTACTTCGCTCCCTGAATCGGGAGAGAGGACAGTATCTGGTGGGTAGTTTGTCTGGGGCGGATGCCTCCTAAAAGGTAACGGAGGCGTTTACAAAGGTCGGCTAATCCGGGATGGAAATCCGGATGATAGTGTAAAGGCACAAGCCGGCTTTACTGCAAGACCTACAAGTCGCGCAGTTGCGAAAGCAGAACTTAGTGATCCGACCGTACGAAATAGAACGGCGGAAGCTCATCGGATAAAAGCTACTCCGGGGATAACAGGCTAGTCACGCCCAAGCGTCCACAGCGACGGCGTGGTTCGGCACCTCGATGTCGGCTCGTCGCATCCTGGGGGTGGAGAAGCTCCCAAGGGTTAGGCTGTTCGCCTATTAAAGCGGCACGCGAGCTGGGTTCAGACCGTCGTAAGACAGGTCGGTCTCCTCTCCACTATGGTCGCGGAAATTTGAGAAGGCTCTTCCCTAGTACGAGAGGACCGGGAAGAATGAAGCTCTAGTGTGCCAGTTGTTCCACCAGGGGCATTGCTGGGTAGCTACCTTCAGTTAAGATAAACGCTGAAAGCATCTAAGCGTGAAGCTGTCTTCAAGATTAGATTTCATAGGTTGGTTAGAGAATATGACCTTGATAGGTTCTAGGTGTAAGCCCAGCAATGGGTTAAGCCGAGGAATACTAATAAACCATTTGATGTTCCCACTTTTTTGTTTTTACAAACTCTGATTGTTGATTTTTCTATTTCTATATTCACCAAAGTTCAAGCCGATGTTTAAAAGCATCGTCTTGGTGCTTCAAGCGAAAGGGTCACACCTGTTCTCATCCCGAACACAGAAGTTAAGCCTTTCAGCGCCGATGATACTCGAGCCGTCCAAGCTCCGGGAAAGTAGGCCAGCGCCAGGACAATGCTTTTAAGCATCGGTTTTTTGTTTTGACAAAAAAATAGATCTAAGCTATACCTTAAACAAAGTTCATTTCATAATTTAATCAAAAAAGGATATCATGGAAAAAAACCAAAT
>CAYRGL010000120.1:0-2107 GCA_964423915.1 uncultured Gammaproteobacteria bacterium
GAAAAAGAAATTAAAGAACTTGAACATATTTTGATTGACGTTGTTGATTCTAAAAAAGACAAAGTTATTAAGCGTTTGAAATTCTTTAAGAATTTACATACTAATAATATTAATCCGGCCTGGATGGTTATGTCGGTTGTTCCAGTTATTCCTCCGGATTTGCGTCCAATGGTCGCGCTCGATGGCGGACGTTTTGCCACTTCGGATTTAAACGATTTATATCGACGTATTATTAATCGTAATAATCGTTTAAAGCAATTGCTTGAATTAAACGCTCCGGAAGTTATTTGCCGCAACGAAAAGCGTATGTTGCAAGAAGCGGTTGATGCGTTAATTGATAACTCTATTCGTCACGGTAAAACCGTTGTTGCTTCGACCGGACAAAAACGCATGCTGAAATCGTTAGCTGATTCACTTAAAGGTAAACAAGGGCGTTTCCGTCAGAACTTACTTGGTAAACGTATCGATTATTCAGGACGTAGCGTTATTGTTGTTAACCCAAACTTGAAATTAGATCAATGCGGTTTGCCAAAGCGTATGGCGATTGAATTATTTAAGCCGTTTATCATTTCTAAATTAATTGCCCGAGAAATTGTTCATAACGTACGCTCAGCCAGTCGCTATATTGAAGCTGGACATGACGAAGTGTGGGATATTTTAGAAGAAATTATTAAAGGCGCCTTTGTCTTACTCAACCGCGCTCCAACCTTGCACAGACTTGGTATTCAAGCTTTTCATCCAATTTTGATTGAAGGTTTGGCGATTCAGATTCACCCGTTAGTCTGTACAGCGTTTAACGCCGACTTTGATGGTGACCAAATGGCTGTTCACGTGCCATTAACCGAAGAAGCAATTACCGAAGCGCGTGATATCATGTTGGCTTCACACAACTTACTTAAGCCAGCCACCGGCGATCCAGTGGTTTCACCAGATAAAGATATTGTCTGGGGAACATTTTACATGACCACTATTGAAGGACCAGATAAGGTAAAAAAATATTTTTACGATAAAGTTGAAGCCAATACGGCTTATGAAATGGGAAGAATCGCTTTGCGTGAACGCATTGGCGTTATGATGCCGGGTAAAGGTATTGTTGAAACCTGTATTGGTCGTATTATCTTTAATAACCTGTTACCAGAAAAACAACAGTTTGTTAATGAAGTTATTGGTAAGAGTAAAGTAAAAGGCATGGTTAAAGAATGTTTCCGTTTGTATGGTGAAGAACGCGCGGTAAAACTTTTAGATGACTTGAAAACTGTTGCCTTTGATTATATTACTCGTTCAGGTTTGTCTTGGGGAATGGATGACCTTCCGAAATTCGATAAAATTGAAGAGATGATTAAGGGAGCCTCTAAACAAGCCGAAGAAATTCAAGGTTATTATGAAGAAGGTTTGTTAACCGATTCAGAACGTTATTCAAAAGTTATTGAAATTTGGACCAAAGTTAAAGAAGAAGTTACGTTCATTTGTACTAACGAACTTGATAAGACCGGTCCGGTGTACTCAATGATTGAATCCGGCGCTCGTGGATCCTGGGCGCAGTTGACGCAGATTCTCGGTATGAAAGGACTTGTTACTTCGCCATCAGGAAAAATTATTGAATTGCCAGTTAAAGGAAACTTCAAACGCGGTTTTGATGTTTTGGAATACTTTATTGCCACCCACGGTGTGCGTAAAGGTTTGTCTGATACCGCTTTGCGTACGTCAAACGCCGGTTACTTGACTCGTCGTTTGGTTGATGTTGCGCAAGACGTGGTTATTTCGGCGGAAGATTGCGGTACTAAAGAAGGTTTAGCCATGACCAAAGAAGAAAGTGAAGAAATGGGTCGTCCGCTTATTCGTCGTATTACCGGACGTTTCTTAACCGCTGATTTAAAAAATGCCGCGGGTAAAGTTTTAATTAAGAAAGGCGAATTAGTAACAGAAGATTTAGCTGATTCTGTCGCTAAGGAAGATATTCCGCAAGCTGAAGTTCGTTCTGTTATGCGTTGCGCTTTGCATCGTGGTGCTTGCCAAACCTGTTATGGCTTTGACTTAGCGTATAATCGTTTGGTTAAGATTGGTACGGCGGTTGGTATTATTGCGGCGCAATCCATTGGAGAACCAG
>CAYRGL010000121.1:0-1233 GCA_964423915.1 uncultured Gammaproteobacteria bacterium
AAATGTTCTTAGACCTGTAATTTAGCAATAAATTGGGTTTATTTCAAGGAAAGAAGCCGGAAGTAAAGGGTTAATTAGGAGATTACAGCAAAAAATCAAAAAATGGATAAAAATAAGCTAAAAAACGAGTTATCGGCTAAAGTCGTATGTTTAAAATCATCTCTAACCACGACCTAAAGGTCGTGGCAATTTTCATTATCCTTATAAAATACGGTTTTAATCAAGCAAAATTTTGGTTTTTCCTATCACGAAGGTTTACAAAAAATAGGGGCTTTAACCCCTAAAGAATAACGATTACAAATTGAAAAGAAATTCTATTTTTTATTGCCACGACCTTTAGGTCGTGGGTAAATCAGCAAGATCCATCCGGCTTTAGCCGTTAACAATTTTTTATGAAGTAGTTGAGAGTTTTTCAAAACCATACTTCCTGACAAACAGTTCATATTCTTCTTTGAAAGATTTGATCCTATGATGCTCTTCCTGATTTGCAATATATTTCCTAACTGCCTCTAATTGTGACTCACTTACCGAAACTGCAATAAATTCATCCTGCCATTCGAATTTTACATTTGTCAGATTATTCTCATTTACCCAATGTGAAGATTCCCCTTTAATCAAGTTCAATACTTTTGATATACTTTGCTCCCCTTTTAGCGATACTATCAGATGAATATGGTCCGAAACGCAATTTATTGAATCAATAAATATTGATTTCTCCTGCGCGTTATCTTTGATGTGTTGTATAAGGTTCGGTTTAAGACGTGGGGAAATTATTTTTTCGCGATTCTTTGTGGACCAAATTAGATGAATCCAAACTTTAATAAACGGCATGATCCTGGATGATTTGGTTAAGGGCTAAAGCCCTTTGTTTTTTTTATTCTTTATCCACGACCTAAAGGTCGTGGCAATTAATTAATCTTCTATACTTCTCTCAATTGTTTCAAAATGCTTTTTGTGCCATTTGATGACGTAATCTTTATTGTTTATTTTAAATCTTAATTCAAGTATTTCTCTATTAATTTGCGATAAATCAATAGGAGAAACATTGGCATAATGGAGCATTCGGTGAATCAAAGGGCTTACTACTATTGCATTTGCAAATGAATCTGATCCATTCTCCCCAAGCGGTATAATATGGTGGAGCTCAGAATAATACTCTCCATTTTCCTTTTTGAATGTTAAATCATACCCACTTATCTGACATCGGTTATTATATAATTTTTTTAGTTCTTT
>CAYRGL010000121.1:1243-2088 GCA_964423915.1 uncultured Gammaproteobacteria bacterium
TAATATTAGCTATTTTTTCAACAAATTCTATTTCTTCTTTTGAAGATTCTAATTCACTTAATGTATCAGAAGTATCTTCATCTAAAAGGAATCTATCATTATCGCTAACATCAATAAAATTCGATAGTTTAGAATAAAATAAACTTCCAATCATATATCCGGTCCAGTTTTTGAAAAAATCAATTTCTCCTATTTTTTGGAAAAGAAAAGCATTACTATAAACTGGATATCTGTCTTTAAAACTAACTCCAAATATATTACAAGCTTTCTTAATATCACGTGAAGACATAATGGAAGTAAATTTATTTGGGAAATAAAGATATGCTATTTTCATTCTAAAAATGGGATAGAACATTTGAATTTCGTCTATTTGTTCAAATTGTTCAGTAATCGCAAAATTGACAATTCTTAAAATGTTTTCTTTTACAGATTCAAAAATTCTCATTGCTTGCGCCCTTGAAATATCCTTAATATGCAAACCTTTTCTAATATGAAATATCCCTTTTTCAAATAACTCCTTTTTTGACCAAACATGATACATTTTTGCGATCCCAGGAGTTCCACCTATTTGAGCTACTTTACTTGTTTTATATTCGCACCATTGTGAAAACGTATCTCCGTTACCAATGACGTAGTTATCTAAGTTCAACCTAACTTTTAAATTTTCTTTAGGAAACACTGTATTAAATTCATCAATCAATTTTGTCGCATTTTCTTGTTTGCAAACAAAATCCTTTTCAGCAATAAGTTCGTTAGCTTTAGCAATAATAATATCTAAGTCCATTTTAATAATTTTACTTTATTCCTGCGCTTTTGAATATATAATCCACGTTCTTCATTGCGCT
>CAYRGL010000122.1:0-2055 GCA_964423915.1 uncultured Gammaproteobacteria bacterium
TTTGTAATGAGCCGGCACGAAAAAAATAACGCGTTTGCCAAGGTAACGTAATTAAAAATAAATATGTTAAAAATATTTCTAATTTTTTCATAGAGTTTGCAAGCGTTCATGTTCTAAAATAAATAGTTTGTCTCTTCGGTCACTCGGGTGAAGTTTTAAAACATGATCATTAATGATAACCGAAGAATCTTTGTTAGCTCGTTCTCGTAAAACACGCGCTAAAACTAACATATGAAAACTATGAGCCATTTTCTCAAAAATATTCCAAAAACTAAAAGTATTTTTGGAATTATTGTTACTAACAAAACGTTTGAGTGGTTCGCTATTAGCTAAACGCCAATTTGGCAGCATTTGAGTAACCCAAGCATTGGCCCATAATACATCATTATAAATTCTTGAAGCGCCATAGAGCGGCATTAAACCAATAAGCCAATAGGCAAAATACCAATCATTATTATTATAGCGACCATTACTTAGGTCCAAGGCGCTTTCATCAACTAAATAACTTAAACAAATAGTATTTTTTGATTTTTGTTTGGTCGGTCGTAAGTCTAGGACAGCAAAAATAAACGAAGCTAAGCCCTTAACCATCCAGACGCGATCCTTTTTAGTGACAATAAATAAATCAATATCGCTTTGTGCTTTAATATTGTTTGGACCAATAATATTAGCAAGCATTATTGAGCGAATAAAAGGCAGCCAAGAAAAAAGACTAATTAATCTTTTAGCTGTTCTAATTTTTTTGTATGCATCGCGGTAACGATTTTGTCGAATGGTGACAATTTCTTTTCTTCCCGGTATGAAAAAAAATCCATCACTTGTTTCAATGGATGAAATTGCGTTAAGACTTTTTTTTACTTCAGTATATTCTGCAGTAATATTTAAAAATTGCCAGATTTCAAAATCAGTTAAAGGAAAATCAAAAATATCAAAACGAGCAATGGTAGTTTTTATAGCGTCTTGAAGCTTTGTTTCCATATTTACACTTCCTCATCATCCATGATGGGTTTATCCAAAGAAAGAGGTTCAACATTGGCGACTTTTCCGGAAATTTTGGTAACATCCTTATCAATTTTTCCAAATTCTTTATGAGCGTTGTTAAAATGGCTTACAGTTGTCCCTAGACTCGAACCAAGTTTCTGTAAATATGATTCATAACTATTAAGATGTTGGCTTAATTTACCAACGGAAATAATAATTGACTTAGCGCTTTCTTCTATCTGCAAAGCGCGTAATCCTTGCAGCACCGTTTGTAAATAAGCCAGGAATGAAGTTGGGGAGACAATAATCACATGTTTTTCTTTAAAAGCATATTCGATTAAATCTCGTGTGTTGACTGCAACTGCTCCAACCTTATTAATAAGCAAATCATAATAAATTGCCTCTGACGGAATAAACATGAATGCAAAATCCATTGTTCCTTCGGCGGGTTTTATATATTTTGAAGTTTCATCAATACGTATTTTTAGATCACTCTTAAATTGTCGTTCAAGTTTTTCTTTCAATGATGGTTCGCTGGTAGCAAGAATACGTTCATAGTTTTCTAGAGAGAACTTAGAGTCAACGGGAATAATCTTATCTTTTACAAAAACAACAGCGTCTACAATAACTCCATCTTTAAAAGCATATTGCATTTGATAGCTATTAGGCGGTAGAACATTTTTTAGAGTTTCTTCCAGAAAATACTCACCAAGAACTCCGCGTTGTTTTGGGTTTTTTAAAATATCTTGTAAATTTTGTAATTGTGCCGAAAAATTCACAACTTGTTTATTTGTTTCATCGAGTTTAGTCAATTTTTCTGTAACATCTTTAATAAGCTGTGCACTCTCGCCAAACTGTTGTCGGTTTGCCGCATGCGTTTCGGAAAGTTTGCTATCAAGAAGCTGTCTTAGTTCTTTGTTTTGTTCAAAAAGAATAGTAAGTTCGGGGTTTGAAGATGTTTTATTCTTACGCGTTAATAAGAAGGCAATAACAATAAAACCCATGATTAATATGGCGAGAGTAATTATTATGAGTATAGATTGGTTCATAAGTTGATTTTGCTTTCGTTTGTCA
>CAYRGL010000123.1:0-2033 GCA_964423915.1 uncultured Gammaproteobacteria bacterium
ACAATTGGCGTCGCGCATGGTGATCTTGGTATTAGTGTTCTGTTAGAATTTATTCCGCAAGATAAAGATATTAGCGAGAATCAAATGATTGTCAGCTCGGGATTGGAGGCCGGTATGCCAAGTGGTTTGCTGATTGGTCATGTCAGTCGTGTCATTACTGAAGGTAATAAATTATGGAAGAGCGCAGTTATTGCGCCAGCCGCGGATTTTGATAATTTGCGTTTTGTAGCAATTCTAAAATAATGTCAGACCAAGTATTTTTTTATTTAAAGATTTTTATTTACGGCCTCGCTATCGCGTTAGTCGCTGTCCTTGATGCTACGGTTGTTAGTACTTTGCCGTTTGGTTTATATCGGCTACATTTATTGCCCTTAGCTTTGGTTTTCGTGGTGCTACTTTCCAATTTACGTGTCGCGGCCTGGTGGGCCTTACTCGGGGGGTTAGTGTTAGAATTATTTTCCTTTAGATTTTTTGGCATGTATTTAATGCTTTCCTGGATTTCTCTTGGCGTCATAGCACTCCTTTTTGAAAAAGTTATGACCAATCGATCTTTATATTCGGTAGCTTTGGTTTCGGCACTAGTTACTTTTATTTATGACATATTATTTTTAGTGGCGGATTATGTTAACGGTGTTGTGCTTCAATCTTTTGCCAATTTGCTACTTAGTTTAATGTGGTCGTTGATTATTAATGTTGTAGCGGCAATTATTATTTTTAATATTTCACACATTGTTTCCCGCCGATTACGCCCCGTGTTTTTAAAAGGTAGATACTAATTGTATGATTGCTTCTAGACATCGAAAACAAGATGACCCCTTTGTCCTTAAAGAAGGCAAGCTTAAGTATGGAAATTTTGCTGGCAAGTTTCGTCGTCACTGGGTAGAAGAAGCGTTTACACCAAGTGAACGCGGAGAAGAAACAGTTGGTACTCGTTTATCAAATACCTTTATTTCATTGTTGCGCGTTGCTTTAATTGTGCTCTTGGTTGTCTTAGGCGGACGTCTGGCCTGGTTGCAAGTTGTTAAAGGTATTTATTATCGCGATTTGGCCAATGGCAATCGTTTACGACTTGAACGTATTGATGCTAACCGAGGAATTATTTATGATCGCAATGGTAAAGAATTAGTCCATAACGTCGCTAACTTTTTGTTGTATTGTATTCCTTCGGATTTGCCCAAGGATCAAAGCACTCGTGACGCCATGATTGATACCTTGGCAAACGAGACAAAACGTTTTGATGCTAATGAAATTAAAGACGCCATTAATAAATTAAAACCTTCACAGTTTGAATATTATCAACCATTATTTATCGCCGATAATATTCCCTATGATCAAGCGATTAAAATTTATTTAGATTCATTTTCTATTCCGGGTTTAGAATTATCCAATACGAGCCGACGCAGTTATGATTTGCCGTCGTTGTCTTTTTCGCATGTCTTGGGTTATACGGCCAAAATCAGCCCTGATGAATTAGCCGCTAATAAGGATGAATATTCGCCGATTGATTATATTGGGAAAACTGGCTTAGAAAAATCATGGGAAAGTGCCTTGCGCGGAACGTCGGGTGTTAAAGAAATTGAAGTTGATGCTTTGGGTAAAGAAAAAAATGTAGTGAGCGAAACAGCTTCAATTCCAGGCAACAATTTAAAATTGGGTATTGATGCCGAAGCGCAACAAAAATTAGAGCAGATTATAAACAGTTATATTTCAAAAGCTGGTTTGACAAAAGCAGCGGCCGTGGTTATGGATCCGCGTAACGGTGAAATTGTAGCGTTAATAAGTTTGCCGGCGTTTGACGATAATATTTTTGCGCGCGGAATTACTAAAGACGAATACAGCGCATTAGCACAAAATCCTGATCAGCCGTTATTTAGTCGCGCGGTTAGCGGCGAATATCCTTCCGGTTCAACCATTAAACCGGTAATTGCCGGCGCTGCCTTAGAAGAAGGAGTTATTACGCCGCAAACTACAGTTCTCAGTACCGGAGGATTAAAAGTTGGACAATGGACCTTTCCGGACTGGAAAGCCGGGGG
>CAYRGL010000124.1:0-2004 GCA_964423915.1 uncultured Gammaproteobacteria bacterium
GATTTTATACCAAACTATATTGATAAACCTAATTTGCATTATACCTTTCAAAAAGAACAATCGTTGTTTTTTAATAATTTTAATAATCAGTTTTCCAAAAATCCGACGAGCAGTACCCTGGACCCATATTTTAAAACGCTTGCCGAAAATAATGTTAAATATATTGTCATGCGTAATGATTTTAACTTTAATTATTATCCTGATTTTGGGAAGGCGAAACAATATACTGATGAGTTAAGTCATAATACATTAATCCACAAAATCAAAACTTTGGGCGCCTTGGATTTGTATCAATTTAACAATACCAGCCCTCTTTTTAACTCGAGCGCAACGATCTTTTTTCAAAAAATTAATCCGACAAAATATAAAATATTTCTCAAGGGTCTAAAATCCGATACTAAGCTAACTTTTGCGGAATCGTTTCACCCTGATTGGCAATTGTATCTTGATAAGAATCCGAATAATGCTGGGTGTCAAGTAATTAATGATACTGAAAAAAATATTTCCAAAGAATGTGCCGGTAAAGAATTCGGATTTGATTTAGGTGATATACAATATCTATGGGAAAAACCGCAATTTGATTTGTCTCACTACGTTGCTAATCAATACGTAAATGGTTGGACTATAGATCCAAAATACATCATACAAAACTTTGATAAGAGTTATTATAAACTAAACCCCGACGGTTCCGTTGATATTGAACTAACAGTTTATTTTAAACCACAGTCGTATTATTATATCGGTCTTATTATTTCCTGTATGACCCTACTTGGCTGTTTTGGATATTTCGGTTGGAGTTTTATGAAAAAAAGAAAGAGAAAAGATTACCCTAAAGATATATATGAAATTGAACATAAAAAATAAACTAAAAGAATATTGGCCATACGCAACCGTGATACTGGCAATAGTTTTGCCTTGGTTTTTTAATTCGGGTTATTTATTTTTTACAGATAATGTCTGGGGTCCGAATATTAAACTAGATTGGACCAGCGCTTGGTTTATGTTTAATATAATACTTAAAGGCTTATCTTTTATTTTTTCAATTTCTCTTTTAGAAAAAATTTTTATTAGCGGTGTTTTAGCGCTTATTTTATTAGGCGGCCGAATATTTGTTAAAACAATTTTTCACTATTATAGTAAATCCGAAAGTTCTTCTCGTGGTTTGGTATTTGTTTTGAGCTTGTTTGCTTTATTTAACCCTTTTGTTTATGATCGAGCGCTCTATGGCCAATTTGGACTTCTGACGGCATATGGTTGCATGTTTTTTGTATTAGCTTATTTATTACAAGTTGTGCGAACTTTAGATCTTAAGTATTTGTATCAGGCTGCTATTTTTACCGCGCTGACCTTAATGTTCGCCGTTCATTTTATTTTTTTACTGGCGCCTTTTTATATAGTATTTTTGATTGCTTTGCTTTTAAAATATAGAGAAATAAAAGAGCCCGGCCAAATTAAGAAATTATTACTCGCCCTTTTATTTTCTACTGCCATAGTTTTAATTATTAATGCTAATTGGTTGATCGCGCTCGCCACTCAGGTTTCGCCCTTAACTAATTTTGTTGAACAGGGGATTAGTAATCAGGATTTAGTTGCTTTTCAGACTATTGGGAAGACGCCCTTGGAAACTTTTTCCAATGTACTTTTGATGAGCGGTTTTTGGGGCAAGGAACAATTTCGTTATCTTGACTTAACAGCTGTAGCCGGTTGGCAGAATAATTTTCTATTTTTGCTGCCATTGATCTTATATGGCGTTTATCTAAGTTGTCGTCGCCAATCATCCCAAGCAAAATTTTTCAGCTTTGGTCTCATAATTACTTTTAGTATTGCTGTAATGCTCAGTGTTGGCATTAAGGCGCCGGTCACACGCGAATTTAGTTTATTCTTATATAATCATCTGCCCTTTTATAAAGGTTTGCGAGAGCCTCAGAAGTGGGTAGCTATTATTATTCCGATTTATTTGTTTTACTTAAGTTTGGGCGCTGGCCGTTTGCAATCGTTTAAATT
>CAYRGL010000125.1:0-2002 GCA_964423915.1 uncultured Gammaproteobacteria bacterium
CTAATAAACCAAGAGTTTCAAGCGCTGAACGTCGAATCATAAAAAATGAACCGCGAATAGAGTCAACCTGTGCCGCTTTAGTATAATCAAAATTCTTACACATATATGAATTAAGCAAAAACGGAAACACACGAGCTAATTTTGTGGCGACTAAACTTTGATCAAAAAGTTTAGGAAAGCGTCGTACTTGTGGTAATATTTTATATTGTTCATCAACTAAATGTATGCCAGTAATGGCCGCTTGCGGATTTGCTTCACACCATGTAAAAGTATTGGCCAGAGTCTCGGGAGGAATAAGCATGTCAGGATTAAGCAATAAAATATATTTTCCTTGCGTCTGCTTAATCGCTTGATTACAGGCTTTGGCAAAACCAAGATTTTCTTGATTGGCAATAGTTATGACGGAAGGAAAATCTTTTTGAAGCATAGAAACGCTGCCATCTTGAGAATTATTATCAACGACCAGCACTTCAAAGCTAACGCCGCTACTTTTTTGTAACGCCGCTAGATTATTTTTTAGTTTCTCCCTGACATTCCAGGAAACAATAACAATGGAAATATCCATACTAATAACGTTTTAGAGTTTTCGCTTCGCGTCTAATAATTGTGTACGATGATAATAAGTATTGTTCAAAAATTAAAGCTTCAAAAAACATCACTATCATCCGAATAACCGCTAACATTTTTTCAAACAAATTCTGTTTTGACCAATATTTAATAAATAAATAATGCTGATTAATAAAAGCCCAGGTGTTAACTTTTTTAGAACGTTTAAATCGATTAAAAAAACGCTGTATAACATTTCCGGCCGCCGAGCTTCGATCATGATAACCAACCGCTTGCGGCACTAAAACTGTTTTTAGATTTTGTAAATCCATTCGATAGGCTAAATCGCAATCTTCTTTATACATAAAAAAATGTTCATCAAAAATGTGTCCGTTTTCCGAAACTTTTTTTAAGTCTACTAAGCGAAATAACACTGCTGCACCACTGGCGCCAATAATATCTTGCTGATCATATTGACCACGATCTTCTTCTCCTTGACCATAATCAAAAAAATGCAAGCTTGAGCTTAAACCCAAACCACATGAATCTATAATCTCTGTTTTTTTATTATGTGAAAAATCCCAAACCCGTAACTTAGGCATAGCGGCACTTATATCGTTATGTAATTTTAATTCTTGAACTAACTTTTCTAAAACGTCAGGTTCTAAAATAAGATCAGGATTAACGACAAAAAAATATGTTGCACCAGCTTCAATTGCTTGGCGAAACATCTGATTATAGGCTTTACTAAAACCAAGATTGTGGTCGGTGTTATCATGAATAATCAAACCAAAATCCTGAAAACTTTGCTCTTTTAAACTTTGTTTAAACAAAGGCAAATACGGCGCTGTTAAAGCGCCGTACGCAATAGTTCCAACAATAAGTTGATGTGGCGTCGACATTTAAATTATCATGTTAGAATCCAATTTTGTTTTGGCTAAATGTTGTGCTTCCAGCAAACTGTCAAAGGTTCCGGCATCAATCCATTCATGATTAATCATGGCGACTTCTAACTCACCTTTTTCTAAATACCAATTATGCAAATCGGTAATTTCTAATTCACCACGAACACTTGGTTTTACCTGCTCAGCAACTTCAACAACTCGATTATCATAAATATATAAACCCGTGATACATAAATTACTTTTTGGATTTTTTGGTTTTTCTTCAATGGAAATTACTTTGCCTTCGGCATTAACCTCGACAACGCCAAAACGTTCTGGATCCGGCACGGTTTTAGCAAATATTTTTGCGCCACTTTTAAAACTTTTTATCTCAGCGCTTAAATCATCAGCAAAAATATTATCTCCTAAAATCATCACGACATTATCTTTACCAATAAAAGATTTTCCAATAATAAAGGCATCGGCCAAACCTCGCGGTTCATCTTGAATTTCATAGGTAAGACGCGCACCAAATTCAGAACCGCTACCAAGTAAATTAAGATATTGTCCAG
>CAYRGL010000126.1:0-1991 GCA_964423915.1 uncultured Gammaproteobacteria bacterium
TAACTTTTATGTTTACCCTCCACTCCACTTTTAAACCAACTGGTGACCAACCAGAGGCTATAAAAAAGCTTGTAAACGGCTTACAAGAGGGTTTTGAGCGCCAAACTATGCTCGGCGTCACTGGTTCAGGTAAAACCTTTACCATGGCTAATATTATCGCGCAAGTTAAGCGACCGACTTTGATCATTTCTCATAATAAGACCTTAGCCGCACAGCTCTATAGCGAGTTTAAACAATTCTTTCCTGATTCGGCCGTCCACTACTTTGTTTCGTATTATGACTACTACCAACCAGAGGCCTATATTCCGCAAACTGATACCTATATTGAAAAAGAAGCCACGATTAACGAAGAAATTGATCGTTTGCGTCATGCCGCGACTCAATCCTTAATTAATCGTCGCGATGTTATTATTGTGGCCAGTGTTTCTTGCATTTATGGCCTTGGAGAAAAAGTTGATTACTTGGCACTGAGCCAAACCTTTAGTGTTGGTGACATTATTAAACGAAACGAAATTCTTCGTCGTTTAGTAAAGATTTTATATGAACGCGATGATAAACAAATTGCGCGCGGACAATTTAGAGTTCGCGGTGACCGTATTGATATTCACTTAGCAACGGGTGAAGCCATTGTTCGACTAAACCTTTTTGGCGATAAAATTGAAGGCATTCAAATTTTTAATATCACGCCATCTAAAGAATCTGTTTGGTTAACTGAGCTTGATGATAGTACAGCCGAAGAACTTTTAACCGTTTCCATTTTACCAGCCAAACATAACATGACAACTGAACCGAAATTAACACAAGCGATTAAAGCAATTGAAATAGAATTAGTGGAGCGTTTAAAAGAACTTCGCGAAAACGGAAAAATTGCCGAGGCTGATCGATTGGAACGAAAAACAAATTATGATTTAGAAATGATTAGACAAGTTGGATATTGTTCAGGTATTGAAAACTATTCGCGTCATTTAGCCGGACGCCATGCCGGTACGCCGCCAGAAACGTTGATTGATTTCTTTCCTAATGATTATTTATTATTTATTGATGAGTCGCATGTTAGCTTACCGCAAATTCGCGGTATGCATGCTGGTGACGCCTCACGCAAAAACACTTTAGTGGAGTTTGGATTTAGATTGCCAAGCGCGCGAGATAATCGTCCACTGACCTATGCTGAATTTGAAACAAAAGTTGGACAAGTAATATATGTGAGTGCCACGCCGTCAGCGTATGAAATTACCAATTCAAAACAAGTCGTTGAACAAATTATTCGACCAACTGGTTTGCTTGATCCGGAAATCGAAGTTCGACCAAGCGTTAACCAAATTAAAGACTTAGTACCGGAAATTGAAAAACGCGTTATTAAAAAACAACGCGTACTGGTCACGACTCTGACTAAACGCATGGCTGAAGAACTAACTGAATATCTATTAAACGAAGGCATTAAAGTAAACTATCTTCACAGCGAAATTGATACTTTGGAACGAGTTGAGATTTTAAAAGAGTTGCGTTCAGGAAAATATGATGTCTTAGTCGGTATTAACTTATTGCGTGAAGGTTTGGATTTACCGGAAGTTGCGTTGGTCGCGATTTTGGACGCTGATATGTCCGGCTTCTTGCGCAATGAAACTGCCCTTATTCAAACCATTGGTCGTGCCGCGCGACATCAAGAAGGAAAAGTAATAATGTACGGCGATAAAATAACGCCGGCCATGAAAATAGCAATTTCAGAAACTAATCGTCGCCGTAAGATTCAGGCGGATTATAATACCGAACATCACATTATTCCGAAAACTGCCGGACTAAAAGATTATTCACCTTTAGGGTCAGGAGAATAAATGTCTGAACCACGGTTTTGCCTTCGGCAAAAACACAGATAAAAACTGATTAACACTAATAAGGCTCCATACTATCTGTGCTTATCAGTTTCATCTGTGGTATCTGTGGTTCAGACAATTTATAAAAGCCGCAATGCTTAACACAATGCGGCTTTTAAT
>CAYRGL010000127.1:0-1989 GCA_964423915.1 uncultured Gammaproteobacteria bacterium
AATAATTTATGCGCGGAAAACCAGCACCAAAACGACATATTGCTCCTGATCCACGGTTTAATGATCCGGAAGTCGCTAAATTTATTAACTATATTATGAGCCGTGGCAAAAAAGCCGTAGCCCAAAAAGTGGTCTATGCCTGCTTTGATATTGTCAAAGAAAAAACCGCGCAAGACCCGTTAGCCATTTTTAACAAAGCTTTAAAAACTGTTGCTCCAATGCTTGAAGTTCGCTCACGCCGTGTTGGTGGTGCTAACTATCAGATCCCGTATCAAGTTCGTGGCGAACGCAAATTTATGTTGGCGTGTCGTTGGATGATTGAAGCGGCTCGCGCGCGCAAAGGCAAACCAATGGCGGAAAAATTAGCCATGGAAATTATTGAAACTTCAAATGGAGACAGTGCTTCAGTAAAAAAGAAACTTGATGTTCAGCGTATGGCTGAAGCCAACAAAGCGTTTGCTCACTTTGCGAGACAATAAGTATGCCTCGGGAATATACTCTTCAAAATACTAGAAACATCGGCATTATGGCGCATATTGACGCCGGTAAAACAACGTTCACGGAACGTGTTTTGTTTTACACTGGGAAAAAACATAAGATTGGTGAAGTTCATGAAGGTGCCGCCGAAATGGATTGGATGGAACAAGAAAAAGAGCGCGGTATTACAATTACCTCAGCCGCGACAACGTGCTTCTGGCATGACAATCGCATTAACATTATTGATACTCCCGGTCACGTTGACTTTACCGTTGAAGTAGAGCGCTCTCTGCGCGTGCTTGACGGCGCTGTCGCAGTCTTTGATGGAGCAGCTGGCGTTGAACCACAATCTGAAACTGTCTGGCGTCAGGCTGACAAGTACGGCGTTCCCCGACTGTGCTTTATAAACAAAATGGACAAGATGGGTGCTGACTTTTACATGTCACTTGATTCTATTCGCACTCGCTTAAATACACGTGCCGTCGCGGCACAATTACCTTTGGGCGCTGAAGAAACCATGCATGGCGTGATTGATTTACTCGAACGCAAAGCTTTTGAATTCCACGGCCAAAATGGTGAAAAAATTGAGGAAATTGCAATTCCCGAAGACATGAAAGAAAAAGTTGAAAAGTTTCGTCATGAATTAGTGGAGCGTATCGCCGAATCTGATGAAGCCTTGACCGAACGTTATTTGGGTGGCGAAGATTTAGCAATTCCAGAATTAAAAGCCGCCATGCGTAAAGCAGTTATTAAAAACGAAATTTATCCTGTATTTTGCGGCACGGCTTTAAAAAATATTGGTGTGCAATTAATGCTCGATGGCGTTAATAATTATTTACCATCGCCGCTTGATGTTCCGCCAATTGAAGGTATGGATCCTGATGACCATGATAAAAAAACTCCAGTTCTGCCAACTGACGACGCGCCGTTTGCGGCTCTCGCTTTTAAAATTGCCACTGATCCGTTTGTCGGAAAACTTTGTTTTGTGCGCGTTTATTCCGGAATTTTAAAATCAGGTTCATATGTTTTAAATACGAAGACTGGAAAAAAAGAACGCATCGGTCGTTTAGTTCGTATGCACGCTAATCATCGTGAAGAAATCGACGCGATTTATTCCGGAGACATTGCCGCGGTTATTGGACTTAAAGATACCTTTACTGGAAATACCTTGTGCGATGTTGATCATCCAATTTTACTGGAATCAATTATTTTCCCTGAACCAGTTATTAAAATTGCGGTGGAACCAAAAACTAAAGCTGACCAAGAAAAAATGGGCATTGCGTTATCACGTTTAGCTGAAGAAGATCCAACCTTTAGAGTTGAATCAGATGAAGAAACTAATCAAACCTTAATTTCCGGAATGGGCGAACTTCACCTTGATATTATTGTTGACCGCATGAAAAGAGAATTTAATGTTGAAGCTAATATTGGTCAACCACAAGTTTCGTATCGTGAAACAATTCGCAAAGAAGCTGAAGCGGAAGGAAAATATATTAAGCAATCAGGCGGACG
>CAYRGL010000128.1:0-1939 GCA_964423915.1 uncultured Gammaproteobacteria bacterium
AATAATACCGGTGCACAAAACGACTATAGAAAAATGCGTTTTGGTTTGACAAGCACGTTATTAGGTGATGGCTATTTTTCTTTTGATTATGGTGATCAAGCACATCAACAACTATGGTGGTATGACGAATATGACGTCGCTTTAGGCCGAGCACAATCGAGCTATTACAATTTGTTAAATAATAATAGTAATTTTGTTGAACCTGGATTGTGGCGCCGAGATTTTGAAAATGGTGTGGCACTCGTTAATTCAACCTCAAAGCCGCAGCTCTATATTTTTAAGCGTGAACAATTTGAAAAAATTAAAGGCACACAAGATCGAAATGTTAATGACGGTTCAAACGTCAATTATATTCGTTTAAATCCAAATGACGGAATTATCATGCGCAGTGTCAAACAAGATCTTATTGGCTCGCCCTTTGTTAACGGCGACTTTGTTCGCGTCTTTGATATAACCGGAGCCCAGCAACGCAATGGTTTTTTCGCCTATCGCGCTGATCTTGCTCCGAGTACGCATATTTTATATGAAGATCTTAATGGCGATGGTAGTATTGATCGTTTAAGTGAAGACAATGGCAGTTTAGTGATTGCTATAACAGGTAAACCAATTGTTCGAATTAAACCCTTTGGTGCAAGTTTTAAAAATAAACTTTCCTTCTCAGCCTACGATATGAATAAAGATGGCAGTAAAGAAGTATTTGTTGCACCGGCTTTAGGCGGTGGTCCGCAGGTTAGAGAATATTCAATTACGGGAAAATTATTAAATTCTGGTTTTTTTGCTTTTGATAAGAATTTTCGCGGCGGTGTGGCGCTCAGTGTCGGAGATATTAATAATGATGGACAGCCAGAAATTGTCGTGGCGCCGGGTAAAGGTTTACCTCCAACCATTAAAATCTTTGATCAGAAGGGAAATTTTCTTAGTTCATTTTTAGCCTATGATAAAAATTTTCGGGGTGGTGTTAACATTGTTGTGGGCGACGCAGATAATGATGGTAAAAATGAGTTGGTGACCGGTGCCGCGAGCGGTGGTCCGCATCTTCGCGTTTTTGACTACACAGGAGTTCTAAAAGCTCAATTTATGGCCTTTGATCCGAAATCAAATACTGGGATCAGCGTTATGATTAGTGATACTAATGGCGATGGAAAAAACGAAATAGTGGTTGGCACTGCAAATTTCTAAATAATGCTATTCTTGCTACAATATAAGCGAAACTTTATGCCCAAAAAAAATAGTACAACTCAATCAAACACAGTCTCTCTTGGTTATATTAACCATATTATTGCTTTAGCAAAGCGTCGACATGCTCGGCATTATCGGGATAATTATTTCCATTTGTGGGCAGATTTATTATTGGCCGGTATTTTAATTGGTTCAGTAATTATTCTATTATGGTTGATACTGTGGCAGCCAAAACCTGATTTTGAATTAAGTGCTCGTACTGTCTCGGCAAGAATCGTGAGCGGTCAAACAGAAGATTTTGTTATCAGTTACAAAAATACGCAAGGCAATCCTGTGCAAGGCGCAACGGTTTCTTTAACCTTACCGCCACATTTTATTCTTCAATCAACTGAACCGAGCGATAATTTTAACACAGAATCCACAACCTTTTCTTTGGGTGATTTGGCAAAAAATGCTAAAGGCGATTTGCACATTAAAGGAGTAGTGCAAGGCGCTATTAATGATAAACAATTTTTAGGAGTGGATTTAACCTACCTTGATAACAATACCTTTAAAAAACAAGTTCTTGATTCTATCACGTATTCTATTGATTCTTCGGCTTTGGAATTACAAGTGCAGATTCCTGATACGGCCTATCGAGGTATTCCTTTTAATGGTTCTCTTGATCTAAAAAATACCGGACAAGTAGATATGCAATCTATAGGCTTGGATTTTAGTGGCGGTTGGAATATTAGTCCAACAAATGAAAATTTTGAAAATA
>CAYRGL010000129.1:0-1933 GCA_964423915.1 uncultured Gammaproteobacteria bacterium
CGTGGATCAGGAGCAATATGTCGTTTTGGTGCTGGTTTTCCGCGCATAAATTATTTTTTACCGGCTTTAGGTCGCTTATTTCCGTATAAGGAACGGCTTTGGCGACGTGTTTCAACTCCTTGAGCGTCATAGACGCCGCGGATGATTTTATAACGGACACCTGGTAAATCTTTTGTTTTACCGCCTTTGAGTAAAACAATAGAGTGCTCTTGTAAGTTGTGACCAATTCCGGGAATGTAAGCCGTGACTTCCATGCCGTTTGATAAACGGACACGAGCAATCTTACGCAAAGCTGAGTTTGGTTTCTTTGGGGTCATGGTCGTTACCTTTAAACAGACACCGCGTTTAAACGGTGAACCTTGGATAGTAATAGACTTTTTGCGGTGTAAGGTATCCAAAGTCAGCTTCAAAGCCGGAGATTTACTCTTAGCTTTGTTGCTATGACGACCCTTTTTGAGTAATTGATTAATTGTAGGCATAGTAAACTAAAAACCCCTTATTGGGGACAAAAGAAAGAATACCAAAAGTATGGAAATAAGTCAATAAATCAAAGCCTTTAGCTCATACACCCTAAATCCCCTGTTTTTCGCTAATTTTTTAACCAATATTAGCTTTTTTATGCTAATATTGACAGAAATTAAGTAAAATGCTATAATTTTACTAATTAAATTAAAATAACGTTCATTAACAAAAAGGAGAAAATTATGAAAAAGTACGCATTCAGAATAGTTTGCGTTGTACTAGTCGTGGTCATTGTTATAATTATTGCTTTGGCCCATAACAAAAATATTTTTAAAAGCAGCCAATCTCAGAATCTGCCATTACCCCTCTTAACAGAAGCTGTTAATTATCCTAGCTATTATCCTGCGGACACTACCCAGATCAAACCAAGCATTGACTTCGGAAATGGGCAAAAATTCATGGCTGGCAGTAAAGTTGCCATTTGGATAACGGAAGAAATGCCAAATATTACAATCACCGTACAACCAATAACTCCGTCAGGCAATTACAAAAATCCCGTTTTCCAACATGACTATTTGCTTATTACCGGTCTTGAATTTGAATTATACGAAAAACTTAAGAGACATCTTGGCGTAAATGGTTTTGATGCTGGTACGTACAAAGGGATCGGAGATTCACATGTTCGGTTTTATATTTACTAATAATTTTAAAAAGAGGCCCTACACCTCTCTTTTTCAATTCACATCTTGACAAACTAAAAAAATATCATTACGTTAAAATAAGAGAGGAGCTAAGATGCGAAAAAAAGAAAAAGTTAAAGCGATCAGTAAACTTCTGATCTTGTTTATTGGAGTTGTTCTTTTTACAATCAGATTTTACTTTACCGTTATTGACCCGAATTACTTTTGGCCCTATGCCGCTAAAATGGCTCTTCGCCAAAAACTCGCCAATAACAGTAGAATAATCTTTAAAGAGGGATCATTGATTCCTCTTTTTATTTTATCTTATTGACATTCAGCCTAAAACTACTATAGTTAGGCTAACTGTTTTTCTAAAGCACTTTAACAAGGAGAAAACATGGCTAAAAGAAACAACCATAAAGGAACTATTATCGGCTATAAATTTAAAGGCGATGTTCTAGTTATTAAATGGCAAGCTAAACCCGGCCAAGAATGCCACACCTTTAAACATAAAGAAGGTGACCGCGCTTTTTTATTTGAAATCGAAAAGTTACGCGTAAATCATTGCCATATCAAAGTTATTAAAATTACCAACGGCAAAGACATTAATGAATGTAATTTCATTGACGTTACCTGGCTTAACGAAAACCAAATGCTTGACCTGGCCAATATTGAACTTTTCTTGGGACGTATCGGCTGTCTTATCCCCGAAACGCTTAACAACCGTCCATCCCTTGAAAGAAAACGAATGTACATCGTTTGAAAATTTCTAACATTGAAAAAAATGCAAT
>CAYRGL010000130.1:0-1892 GCA_964423915.1 uncultured Gammaproteobacteria bacterium
TCTGGATACACGTCAGTATAATTTTCAATAAATATTTCTGCAATTAAATGCGTCCATTGAGTTGAGCTAATGCCGAGTTGTTTACCAAAACGTACGGCACGACGAATTAAACGTCGAACAATATAGCCTTGGTCAGTATTTGACGGACCAATCCCCTTTTGATCGCCCATGATAAAAGTTGCGGCTTTTAAATGATCAGCAATAATTTCAAAAGGCCGGGCATCGTCTTCATATTTTTTTCCAGACAATTCTTCAATCTTTACAATGGCGTCATTAAATAAATCTGTTTGGAAAATATTTGGTTTAGCTTGCGTGACCATACAGAGCCGTTCTAGTCCCCCGCCAAAGTCAACATTTTTATTTTGTAATTCTTGCCAGCCGTTTTCAGTTTTTTGATATTGCATAAAAACTGAATTCCCAATTTCAATATATTTTCCGCAATCGCAATTCAAATGACATTTTTCACCAAACTTTTTATCATGGACTTTCCCCGTGTCGTAAAAAGTTTCTGAGTCAGGGCCACCGAGCTCACCAACAGCGTCACCTCGTTGCCACCAATTCTTTTCTCTATATTCAAAAATTCTATTTTCAGTACCAACTCCGAATTTAGTAAAAATCTTTTTTAAAATATCTATTGACTCAGTATCTTTGGGAATAAGCCCATCAGCCGAGCCAATATAAACACTTTGATATAAACGATTAATATCAAGCTTTAAATCTGTGGCTAAAAATTCAAACCACCAGTTTAATTGTTCTTCTTTCCAATAATCACCTAACGACCAATTACCGAGCATTTCAAAAAAGGTGTTATGACGATTGTCGCCCACTTCATCAATATCTTCGCTGCGAAAAGATTTTTGGCTGTTAACTAAACGCTTACCAGCCGGGTGTTTTTGACCAAGTAAATATGGTACTAAAGGAAACATACCCGAATTTACAAAGAGTAGAGTCGAGTCATTTTCCGGCAATAAAGAGGCACTCGGGATATGAGCGTGTTGGCGAGCTTTGAAAAACTCTATATATTTGGCGCGAATTTCACTGGATTTCATATCTTGACTCTATCGTTTTTTCGAGATATTATCAAGTCAGTTTCATCTTTCCATGTGGAAGAAGGAACTCAAGGTGATCGCGCTAGGGCTTGATTCCTAGCGCCACCTGCTCTTTTAAAGATTTTACATTGCCTCACACTTCTGCACCACGGAAGTAAGGTGAATGAAACGCTAGACTACGGTTTAGCGTTTTTTATTTAAAGGATTTGAGCTATACTTAAGTCATGAAAAATAAACAAAAAATCTTTCTCGGAATTATTATTGTAATTGTCGTAATTGTAATTATTATTATATCTACAAATTCTAAAAAGAATGTAACATCTGAATTTTCCGCAAACCAGACAGCTAACAATCAAGCTGCAACACAAACGTCAAACACAACCAAGAAAAATCCTTTATTTTATGAACCTTTAACAAATGCCTTATCACGTATTACTAAAAAACCATTTGGCATTTATATCACACCAAAAACCTCACCAGTTCAGCCGGAAAAATTTCAAGGTTATCACACTGGAGTAGATTTTGAGACAACGCCCGCTGAACAAAAAGTTGACGTGCCGGTCTATGCCGTGTGCGACGGAATTTTACGCGTAAAAGAATATGCTACGGGCTATGGCGGTGTTGCTGTTCAAGAATGCAGATTAGAAAATCGCGAAGTTACTATTATTTACGGACATGTTAGATTATCAAGTATTGCTATCAAAGTTGGCACAGTTTTAAAACCTGGTACTAAGTTTGCAGTTTTAGGAACAGGCTATAGTAGTGAAACTAATGGCGAACGTAAACATTTGCATCTCGGCATTCATATCGGCACGACAATTAATATTCTTGGTTATGTGCAAA
>CAYRGL010000131.1:0-1868 GCA_964423915.1 uncultured Gammaproteobacteria bacterium
TAAAAGGGACTTATGACGGAAGAATTGAAGATTGCAAAACTTATATTTCTAAAATAAAACTACCATCGTCAACTCATAATTATATTTGGGAATGTTCTGACTCCAAATATTTCTCAGCAACGTTATATTCCGGTAATGACGATAATACCGCGCAGGATACCTACGATAGTTATAAATCAACATTAAATAGGATTTTCCCCGACATCAACTTTAATGAAAATACACTCACTGGGAGAGTAACAACTACAACTTATAAAGGTGATAATGGAAATACGTACATAAACTTACAATGGGTTAGTGGGAGTACAAATCGAGTTACTTTCAGAATGGAGTAAAATCCTTCAATACTCTCAAAACAGGAGAGAGACCGCCCTTTAAAATAATGATGTTTTTAGGGTATAATAACTTTTCAATTACGCAAAAATATCTACAATTGCTTGGTTGACGTCTCTACATTAAAAAAGGCACTTAGTTAAAACTGAGTGCCTTTTTTATTCTGGCTACAATCGTACAAAGATTTTTTTTATATTGAAGAAATAAAACTATTAACAAATTACTTAATGTAGTATGAAAAAAGAAATAAAGTTATTTAATGATTTTATCGAGAGATACGAAAATACTTGGCTTAATTTAAGTTTGCCACATTTTGATACTACAGAAACTCTAAAGATTTCGCTGAAACATAGAGTTTGCCATCAGGGAGGGTATACGACGCATCATTTTTTTAAAGATTATTGTCATAACATATCTTCTTATTTTATTTTAAGTTTAAAAGATTCATTTGGAATCATTAAACCTGGAAATGTAAAAAATCAAGATTCATTCCTTAATTATAATAATATGATTTATAACGAAATATTATCGACAACCGAACAATATTATAATGAAATGTTAGTTGCAGAAGGAACTAATATTGAACTAGCTATAAAACATAAAACTGAAATTATGGAAATTATTAACGAATCCAAACATAGAATTAACAGACTTATTAAAATGACCATTTCTGATCATAATCATAATAGTAGTAATAAAACAAATAAATTGATTAAAGAAGTCATGTCTATGTTTTTTCCAAAAATCGTTAAACTAATGTTCGGAATATAATAACTAATTAGGGATGGGTCTCCAATGTTTATAACAAATCAAGAAATTCAAAATTTTGTATACTCAAGGATTGGGATGGCCCTAGTGTCAGCTCAGAAAGTGGAGTTTATAACCAGCAAGCTCATTGATGTTTTAGCATTTTATAAAATTAATGTGTATGGAATTACCACACAAGATTTTTTAGATGAAACAGAAAAATCCAAGAGAAAAAGAAGGAAAATGTTAGGAGATATTTTTAAACTTTTAAAACTAAATCCTGAATATTTTCCTGAAGATAAACTTAACCTGTACTTAAAAAAAAGAAACACTTTAGTTCACGAGCTATATACTGAATATTTAAGTGGCTTTTCTGAAGCAGAGATAAAAGATATAATCGATTTTTGTAATGAGTTTGGTAAAATGTCGAATGACCTAGAAAGCTTTTTCAAGGGTTGTGTATACTTCTGTGCATTGCGCCACGTAAAAGATAAGGATGACCCTGAGTTTGCTGAGTTTAGAAAGTGGGACGATCATTTTGTTCATTTTATTAAATCAGCCATTGTTAAGAATTTAAAAAATACAGGAAAAGAGAAATAAAATATTGATAAATTCTCGTTACGATTTGGCTACGATTTATGTGGAAAATAGTCATTTTGGTAGTAAATACACTCTTGTAGAGAATACCTAGATTACTTATTTTGCATTAGTTAAAAATTTCGCACTACCGATAATAAGTCTCTTAATCATTGGGTCGGGGGTTCGAGTCCCCCAGGGTGCACAAAAAA
>CAYRGL010000132.1:0-1804 GCA_964423915.1 uncultured Gammaproteobacteria bacterium
GTAGCTGGGGAGAGGCTCGAACTCTCGACCTTAGCGTTATGAGTGCTACGCTCTAACCAACTGAGCTACCCAGCCATATCTATTTCAACGCGGCAATCCTGTGCACTCGGCAGGATTTGAACCCACAACCCCTTGGTTCGAAGCCAAGTGCTCTATCCATTGAGCTACGAGTGCTCATGCAATGAACCAGCCAAAAGGCAGGTCCAATGTTGCCTATCATAGCATTTTTATTGGGGAAAAATCAAGTCAGAAGAGTTGCCCTTAACCCTTGCGGAAACTCTTTTTCTTCTGTATAATAAGGAAGATTTATTTCTATGCCCAAACCCTCCCACGCCGCCACTCATAAACATCGAACCGACTGCATTCGTATTCAAGGCGCACGTGTACACAATTTGAAAAATATTGACGTTGATATTCCTCGCGATAAATTAGTAGTCATTACTGGTTTGTCAGGATCAGGAAAATCATCGCTCGCTTTTGATACTATTTATGCTGAAGGGCAACGCCGCTATGTTGAATCGTTGTCGGCCTATGCTCGGCAGTTTGTTGGTTTGATTGATAAACCAGATGTTGATTTAATTGAAGGTTTGTCACCGGCCATTTCCATTGATCAAAAGTCAACGTCGCATAATCCCCGCTCCACGGTCGGAACCGTGACAGAAATTTATGATTATTTGCGTTTGCTTTACGCACGTATTGGCGTGCCCTATTGTCCAAACTGTAATTTAAAAGTTAAACCCTATTCACTTGATGAAATTATTCATCAAATTTTAGAACAATGTACTAAAGAAGAAATCGTTTTACTGGCGCCGATAATCAGAGATAAAAAAGGTGAACACAAATCTGTTATTGGCAGTATTAAACGGGCCGGCTTTAGTCGCGTGCGTTTTGATAGCACAATTTACACCTTAGAGGAATTTGAAGATTTGGATGTTGATAAACAAAAGAAACATAATTTAGAAATCGTTATTGACCGTACTACGGTGACTGCTGACAAAGAAGATGTTTCTCGTTTAACCGAAGGCGTGGAACGTGCGCTTGATTTAGGTGAAGGTATTATGTATGTCTGGCAAGCGAAAAAAGAAAGTGTCAAAATATTTTCTCGACTTTTAGCTTGTCCAAATTGTGGGTTAACTATTATGGAACCAGAACCGCATCATTTTTCTTTTAACTCACCACATGGTGCTTGTCCTGATTGTTCAGGGCTTGGCACTAAATTAGAAGTTGATCCGGAATTAGTTTTTAATGAAAAATTAACCATTGCTCAAGGCGGTATTAAGCCTTGGGTACATAATAATGTTAACGGTCAAATGTGGTTGTCCAAACAGCTTGGTTTAGCCGCGCAAGATTATGGTTTTGATTTAAACACGCCTCTAGCATCGTTGAGCGCCAAGCAACGTAATATGATTTTTTATGGCACAAAACCCGGAGACCATGATGAATTTGAGGGCATTGTGCCAAACTTAATGCGACGTTACGCGGAAACTGAATCAGATTATGTGCGTAAAGAAATTGAAAGTTTTATGCGTGTTTTAATTTGTCCATCATGTAACGGTCAGCGTTTAAAACCAGAAAGTTTAGCCGTTAAAATTTCCACGCTTTCAATTCATGAAGTAACTATTAAATCAATTGAAGAAGCCAAGGTATTTTTTGATGAACTTTCGGAAAGCAAAACCCTTTCCGCACGCGATAAAAAAATCTCGGCACAAATTTTAAAAGAAATTAAATTACGTCTTCACTTTTTGTTAAATGTTGGTTTAGATTATTTAACCTTGTCCCGTGCCGCCGGATCATTATCAGGCGG
>CAYRGL010000133.1:0-1749 GCA_964423915.1 uncultured Gammaproteobacteria bacterium
TCTCGTAATTAATCCTTGTAATTGGATTAAATGGATTAGGATAGTTTTGAGATAATTTAAAAGTTAATGGCAGTTGTTCTAGCGGTTTACTCGAAAAAAGACCCCCATTGCCGGCAAAATAATGGCCGTTTACTTCAATTACATATTCTCTCGTAAATTTTGCCCCTAAAGGAGGTAAACTGGAAGTACTAAATATCGCATGTATTAAACCGAAAGAGTTCACCAATCCATAACTTGAATCAATATTTGCAACAGCAGTCGTAATGTCGCTATTCTGCGAAGGTGTAACATAATATGCCCCGGATAGTGGTAACTCAGAGGTCGTAAATCCGCTGTATTGTAGAGTTGCAATACCAAGATATTTCATTTGGAAATCGCTTTGCCAATCGATTTTAACATTAGATACCTTATTTGAATCTTTGAATAGAGGTAGTATAACAACAGAACTTAATTCACGCCGGGCAAAAGTCTTAGTTACAACGTTTGAATAAATAGAAGTTGCAGTTAAAACACCGCCGGTATCTTTGGCAGAAGCAATTGGATAAGTAAGATTTCTCAAATCAGAGATGAATGCAAAAGTCAAAGGTGAATTCCCCGGACCATTGGTTTCTGTCAAGCTTTTTGCCTGCAATTCATGATTCTTATAAGTGCTTTTTTTATCTAATGGTGTACCTTTTTTGAAATAATTGTTTTTAAGATTTTTATATTTACCTCCATCGGGGTAACTAAAATGTGCATATAAACTGTCATTTTTATATCCAGGAATAGAATCTGGACTGAAGAAATTGACATGCGAAGTAATGTTGGTCGAATTTAACATAACACTATCGCTTGCTATAACGCTTGCTGAATCATATAAAACGATGTCATTGTTTTCTGTTACTCCCATTTTTTTGTTATAAGGATGGTCTATTGCATAAAACCTAATCTGATTTATATAACTGGAATCATTTTCATTTTCGACAAGCCACAATTCCATTTGGTTACTACTATTTATTTGGGGAGTAATCTTCAGTTTATACTTATCCGTTATATCAGAGCCTGGAGATGTAAATTCTGATTTATGAAGAATATTATTATCAACCTTAAAAGAATTTGTTGTATCGTATATGTAAAGAAACGGGCAGCCACCGGGCTTGGGTAAACAAGCTCTAATTATTGACACTTGATAATCTCGATTAATGTGCAATCCCGAAGGTATAGATTCATATTCAGGGAATAACTGAGCATGTAATCTCACTTGACCACCAAAAGCTAAATCTGTTAAAGGAAGATCAAGTTGAATATCTAGTGAAGTATTTCCCGCCCACGAATATATAACATCAGATTTTACTGGAGGGTTGTATTGCCTGTTTCCTATTTGTTTAAAAGAAACCGCTTGCCAAGTTCCATCGCTTTGTTGCCTTTCAGCAGTTAATTGAATGTTGCAATCATTGGTCAAAAGGGAAACCCATTGCATCTTATTTGTGCTATCCAAACAATAGTTTTTTAAAGTATCGTTATAAATTCCAACATAGGGATAATATTTTCTAATTCCATAATTATCATTCCATTTCTCTGTTGAAAAAATATCAAAATAGCCGTTTGTTGTCATCAAATTGCTGAGATCCGAAAAATTGGCGCTCGAATTTACAGGTAATTGAGTTGAACCCAAATATTGTGGATTTAATGCTTCCCCAATTTTAAACGCATGAATCATACTTGTCGAATTTAAATTATGTGGCGTAAAACCTGAAGTAACCCATAGAT
>CAYRGL010000134.1:0-1727 GCA_964423915.1 uncultured Gammaproteobacteria bacterium
GAAGGCATTAAACCTCTTGTACCTAGAATTTTAGCAATGGCACCAAGATTTTTCATCAATGCTGGTTCAGCGACCGCCACAGCGAAATCAGTTTTTTCAGTTTTCTTAATTTCCGCGATCAAATCTTCACCGCCAACAATGTCAGCGCCGGCAGCTTTGGCTTTAGCCTCGTTTTCAGGTGAAACAAAAGCGGCAATACGAACTGATTTTCCTGTACCATGCGGTAAAGAAATAGCGGCACGCAATTGCTGATCTCCTTTTTTAGTATCAATACCAAGTCTAAAGTGAGCTTCAACTGAAGCGTCAAACTTTGTTTTGGAAAATTTTTTTACTAAATCAATAGCTTCGACGACTGAATAGGTCTTATGACGATCATAGTCATAAGTAACTTTCTTCTTAGCAACAACCTTTGTTGCGGCTTTTTTAGATTCTTTTTTTGTCATATTGTTTCGTGGTATTAGCGCTTTTTACAGCTTCCACAATTAATAATAATTAATCTTTTTTAATTTCAACGCCCATTTGTCGAGCAGTGCCAGCAATAATTTTGGCGGCGGCGTCGATGTCGCGAGCATTAAGATCGGGCATTTTTGCTTTGGCAATTTCCTTAAGCTGAGACTGAGTTATGGAACCAACCTTATCGGTCAACGGTTTGCCTGAACCTTTTTCAATCTTGGCGTACTTCTTAATTAATTCCGCGGCAGGCGGAGTTTTCATAATAAAGGTATAGGTACGGTCGGCAAAAACAGTAATTTCTACTGGCACAACTTCACCCATTTTATCCTTAGTTGCTTCGTTAAACTTTTGGCAAAATTCGGCAATGTTCAAACCATGCTGACCTAACGCCGGACCGATTGGTGGCGCTGGGTTAGCTTGTCCACCGCGGACTTGCAATTTGATAACAGTTAAAATTTTCTTGGCCATATAATAATTTATATTTTCTTAATCTGCAGGAAATCAAGTTCCACGGGCGTTTCACGGCCAAACATAGAAAGAAGCACCTTGATTTTACCTTTAGCTTGATCAACCTCAATAACCTTACCTTCCAGATTCTTAAACGGTCCATCAATAATACGAATAGGAGAGCCCTCGGAAACATCGATTTGAAACTTTGGTTCTTCAACACCCATACGTTTCTGCAAATCTTTAACTTCTTCATCAGAAACTGGAGTTGGTGTATTGCCAGTACCGATAAAGCCAGTAACGTTTGGAGTATTGCGTACAGCATACCATGAGTCATCCGTGACAATCATTTCTACCAGAATATAACCCGGAAAGATTTTTTCTTCAACGACTTTTCGTTTACCGTTATGAATTTTAATTTTCTTTTCTTTCGGAATCAAAATGTTAAATACTTTATCTTCCATGTCCATGGAGTCAACACGTTGTTTTAAATTTTCCGCAACATTTTCTTCATAGCCGGAGTAAGTATGAATAACATACCAGCGTCGGCCTTGGTTTAAAGTTTGTTTGGCCATAATCTTAGCGATTTAAGATAAGAGTAATACCGTATGAAAAGACATAATCAAGCCCGCCCAAAAAAGCGGCCATGGCTAAGCTGACGACGATAACCAGTAAGGTGTAATTGTAGGTTTCTTTTCTCGTAGGCCAGGTAACCTTTTTCATTTCAATAAAGGCCTCGCGAAAATAGTTAAAAAGTTTGTCCATATTTAAGGATTTAAAAACAGCCCTGGTGGGCTATTAAAGATATGATTATGATACCAAGAGCT
>CAYRGL010000135.1:0-1715 GCA_964423915.1 uncultured Gammaproteobacteria bacterium
TTAAATCGCTATTTTGGTTATATCCCCACAAATGAGTGAGATGAGTTTCTGTGTCTTGCAAAATTACATCTGCATTTTGGATCAATGCAATCATTGCCCGTTGTCTTCTTTCAAACTGATAATCAGAAACATTGGAGACAATTTCTAAGATATTTATCGGAGTAGCATAGATAAGATTCTGATTATTTTGTTTTATGTCTGCAACTTTTAAATCTCCGTTTGCAATGTCATACCAAATGTTTGTGTCAGTTATTATGTTCATTTATCAATAATTTTATTTTTCCTTTATAATAAATCACTAATTAAAATAACAAAGCAACGGCCTCATAAGAAAAGGGGGATCTCTCTTGTGAAGCGCAATCAACTCACCCATTTTAAGCCAACTTCCGTTGCTTGATTGTTTCCTCCTATGTGGTTAAAACCATTTTTTATTCATAGATGCCAATAAAAAAAGAGGACACCGCTCTAATTGAAATTAGAACGGTATCCCCCTATATGATTTTACAAATATACTAAATTACTTTGAGTTTCCAAATAGTTTTGATCCAAATAAAAAAGGCAGCGAGTTTCTTCAAATAGCTGGGAGCTATCATCCGAAAACGTTGGCCACCCTTACAAAGCCAACTCTCACTGCCATCAAAACCTCATGAGAAAGGTATATCTGGTTTAATTGTGCTAAACCTATACTCAAACATACAAAACATTCTCAATACATAAAATCTAAATATTTCTTTGTAAATAAAAGCAACGGGCTTCTTAAGAAAGCGGGGAGCCATCTTTTGAAGAACATCAGCCACCCTTACAAAACCGACTCCCTTTGCCAAACAAATATTTTCCTCCTATTTGATCAAAACTACTATAGTTTCAGTAACTTAAATTTCAGTAACTCACAAATTTCCACACACCGCCCGAAGGTTCAGTGGTATTGTATAGGTAGGTTCTACTAGCGGTATCGGCTCTAATGCAATTTTTGACTATCTTATTCCACCCGGATATTGCAGTTCCGTCAAACCGTGAAGTATCGCCCGGGAAACAATATTCCCAGCCACTGACTGTCACGTTCTTGTTGACATAGATATACATTAACGAATAAGCTCCGGCAGATATTACACTATAATTATTCTTTTTCAGATAGCCCATCAGAGAATCACTGCTATACACCATAAAATTCCAGACCTGAGTGCCTTTGGTATCTGGCGGATTGAAATTCACATTAATTTTTGAGCAACCAGTGGTAAATATGGAATCTCCCACATATAAAGACGTGTCGGATACTGTTGCAGGCAGGCAGATATTGAAATTTCCCTGGGCATCGATCGTTGTGCTTGCCACAATGTAATTATTATGAGTTTCACTTAATATTTTTGCTTGAACAGTTTTATTACTCCCGTAAGTCCAGTTTGAAACTTGCCCTGAAACACATAGTTGAGTGTTTTGAGGAGTGCTGACCGAAGAATCATCACAGTTCAATTGGATAATCACGATACTTGAAATTATAACTGCTAAAACCATTTTTTTCATGAGTGTTTTTGTTTGGTAACGTACATTATTGATTAATTTAATGAAAATACAGGCAACAGGTCACAATACAAAACTGACTCCTGCCGCCTGTATTACTTCTCTTATTTGATTAAAACCATTTTCTTGCTTTCAACAAAACTTCCCGCTTCGATTCGGTAGAAGTAAACACCGCTCGCAAGATTTGTGCCGTCAAA
>CAYRGL010000136.1:0-1707 GCA_964423915.1 uncultured Gammaproteobacteria bacterium
TTTTTGGAATTTCAAGTTCATCGCCAGCTTTCTCAAGGTCGATCGGATGATTTTCAGCATCCAATAATTCAACATCAAGACCCAAACCTTTCAATTCGCGGACCAAGACGTTGAAAGATTCCGGGACATTTAATTTCTTAATTGTTTCACCTTTGATAATTGATTCATACGCTTTAGAACGACCGGCCACGTCATCTGATTTAATCGTCAAAATCTCTTGCAAACTGTGGGCGGCGCCGTAGGCTTCCAAAGCCCATACTTCCATTTCTCCAAAACGCTGTCCACCGAATTGCGCTTTACCACCTAACGGCTGTTGCGTAATTAAAGAGTATGGACCAATTGAACGTTGGTGAATTTTATCTTCAACCATGTGGTTTAACTTCAACATGTATTTATAACCAACGCTGATTTGATTATCAAAAGCTTTTCCGTTTTTTCCATTGGTCAACGTTACTTTACCGTTTTCTGGTAAACCGGCCAAAACTAACTGTTCACGAATTTGTTCTTCGCTAATTCCGTTTAATGGCGGCGTGGCAACTTTATAACCTAATTTTTGTGCAGCAAAACCCAAGTGAGTTTCCAATAACTGTCCGAGGTTCATACGTGAAACAACGCCGAGTGGTGACAAAATAATATCAATTGGTGTTC
Organism: uncultured Gammaproteobacteria bacterium; assembly: GCA_964423915.1. GTDB lineage: Bacteria > Patescibacteriota > Patescibacteriia > Patescibacteriales > Patescibacteriaceae > Patescibacterium. The sequence goes on from CAYRGL010000136.1 coordinate 649, forward strand.
CATCTTCTAAAAATGGCATATCTTCAATCGGCACAATTTTAGAAATAACACCTTTGTTACCGTGACGTCCGGCCATTTTATCGCCAGATCTAATTTTGCGTAAGTTAGCGACCGTGACTTGAATTGATTGGATAACACCAGCTGAAAGTTTATCACCTTGTTCGCGACTAAAAATCTTTACATCAATAACTTTTCCGTGTTCACCGTGTTCAAGATAGAGTGAAGAGTCACGCACATCTTTAGCTTTGTCACCAAAAATGGCGCGTAACAACTTTTCTTCAGCGGATAATTCTGTTTCACCTTTAGGTGTAATCTTACCAACTAAAATATCACCTGATGAAACCTCAGCACCAATGCGGATAATACCGCGCTCATCAAGATTTTTTAATTTTTCTTCTGAGATATTAGGAATGTCATTGGTAACAATTTCCGGTCCAAGTTTTGTATCACGGACATCAATCGTGTAATTTTCAATATGAATAGAAGAATACAAATCTTCTTTAACTAATCGTTCAGAAATAATTACGGCATCTTCGTAGTTATAACCTTCCCAGGTCATAAAAGCGACAAGTACGTTATTACCTAAAGCTAATTCTCCTTTATCAACAGCCGAAGCATCCGTAATGATTTGACCTTTCTTAACTTTATCGCCGCGATTAACAATCGGACGTTGGTTAATACAGGTTGAAGCGTTAGAACGCAAAAACTTGCTGGTCAAATAAATATAGTCTTTGCCGGTTTTATCGCGAACAATAATCTGTGTTCCATCAACTTTAAAAACCTCTCCATCAACTTCAGATAAAATCGCGTGTCCGGAATCAGCGGCGGCACGAGCCTCAACACCGGTTCCAACAATCGGTGCTTTAGCCGCAATCAAAGGAACAGCTTGACGTTGCATGTTGGTACCCATCAAAGCTCTAATTCCGTCATCATGTTCTAAAAATGGAATAAGCGAAGTCGCAACGGAAACGATTTGGTTAGCGGCGACACCAATTAAATCAATATTAGAAACATCTTCAATGGCTGGTTCGCCGTATTTTCTAACTTCAGCTTTTTCTA
>CAYRGL010000137.1:0-1706 GCA_964423915.1 uncultured Gammaproteobacteria bacterium
TTACTGGTGCTGCTCAAATGGACGGCGCTATCTTAGTTGTGTCTGCCACTGACGGACCAATGCCACAAACTCGCGAACACATCTTGCTCGCACGTCAGGTCGGCGTTCCATATATTGTTGTTTTCTTGAACAAGTGCGATATGGTTGAAGATAAAGAATTGATTGATTTGGTTGAAGAAGAAGTCAAAGACCTTTTGAAGAAATATGAATTCCCTGGCGATACCACACCAATTATCCGCGGCTCTGCTTTGAAAGCCTTGGAAAACCCAACCGGAGAATTTGCTCAACCAGTTTTGGATCTTATTAAAGCTTTGGATGAATATATTCCTGATCCGGTTCGTGATACTGAAAAGCCATTCTTAATGCCGATTGAAGACATCTTCTCAATTGAAGGTCGTGGAACTGTTGTTACCGGTCGTGTTGATCGCGGAACAATCAAGGTTAACGACGAAGTTGAGTTGGTTGGTTTGGGCGACACCCGCAAGGTGGTTGTTACCGGAATTGAAATGTTTAACAAACAGTTGGATCAGGGTCAGGCTGGTGACAATGCCGGTTTGCTCTTGCGCGGTATTAAAAAGGAAGAAGTTCAACGCGGTCAGGTTTTAGCCAAGACCGGTACTATTACTCCACACACTGAGTTTGAAGCTGAAGTGTACGTTTTGACCAAAGATGAAGGTGGACGCCATAAGCCATTTTTTAAAGGCTACAAACCACAGTTTTATATTCGAACCACTGACGTTACCGGAGAAGTTGAATTACCAGCCGGTACGGAAATGGTTATGCCAGGCGATACCGTTAACATGATTGTTAAGTTGATTGCCCCTGTCGCTTTGGAAGAAAAAATGCGTTTCGCTATTCGCGAAGGCGGTCGTACTGTTGGTGCGGGTGTTGTAACGAAAATTATTAAGTAAAGACAGATACCCGTTCTTGATTTCAAGGACGGGTTTAGTCTGTACTTAAACAGTAAGTCAGAAATTATTAAATGTTAAAGATTTAACTCTTGTATGAGTGAAATGGAAACAAAGAAAGTTGCTGCCAAAGATATTAAGCAGCGTGTCCGCATCAAAATCCGATCTTTTGATCATAAGATTATTGATCAGTCAACGAAAATTATCGTTTCAACTGTTAAGCGAACAGGCGCCCATGTCTATGGTCCAATTCCTTTGCCAACCGAAAAGCGCAAGTACACCGTTAACTCTTCGACCTTTGTTCATAAAAACGCTCGTGATCAATTTGAAATGAGAACGCATAAACGTCTCATGGATATTATTGAACCATCAGCGGAAACCATTGAAGCGTTGAGCAACTTAAATTTGCCAACCGGCGTCGATATTGAAATTAAAATGTAAAAAGCTCCGGTGTTCGGAGCTTTTTTGTTTGAATGGGTGACAAATGCTTATATTATTTTATATTGAACTAACAATTGTTCCATCTCTTTTTGCATTTCTTCTGCTTTTTCACCGGCAATGATTGCAAACTTATCTGTGGGATCAGCGTAAATTATATTTCTTGAGTTATTTACGAGCAGTCCGCATTGGGAATTGAATCCATATTTAGCAACTTCGGCTAAACTCCCACCTTGAGCTCCAACACCAGGTATAAGTAGGAAATGATTTGGAACAATTTTGCGAACATGTAGTACAATTTTTTAAATAATCTTAATATTTTATTTTGAGTTGGATTTTCACATATTTCAGAACAGACAA
>CAYRGL010000138.1:0-1659 GCA_964423915.1 uncultured Gammaproteobacteria bacterium
ACCGTCGCAATTTTCCTTTGCTTTGGTGGATTAACTTTTACCGCGTGGAGCGGTAGCTCAGCTGGTTAGAGCGCTGCCCTGTCACGGCAGAGGTCGCGGGTTCGAACCCCGTCCGCTCCGCACTTAGTTTTTAGTATCGGTAGACCCGAAGGCCCCGTTTTTACGGGGCTTTTTGTATCAAAAAAGTTCTAGCCCCGGGTAGAGTGTTCGGGGCTAGAACTATTGTATATTTATACAACTAAATTTATAAGCTATAAATGGTATAATTAATTTTGATTTCCCTGATCTGACTAATTATTCGAAACTTATTTAACTCAAAGTATTCATGTTTGAAATTGTTGCTATCTTCAGAAATGAGACGACATATTTTATTGAGCAAATCTCGCAGAATGCCCGGCGGGTTATTTATTCTGATCTAGTTCACACTTTTGTCAGCCCGCTCACGGAAATTTTTCTCGGCGCATTTATTTGGCGCAATACCGGTTCCTTGCTGTCGGTTGCCTGTTATAAAATAGGCGAGTGGATATTCTTGCCGGTGGTGTTTTATTTGAACGGTCGGTTATTGCAAAAATATGCGGTGCAAAAAACCTTTGCTCTCGGTTCTGTTTTAGCCGGTATAAGCCCATTGGCATTGATGTTTTTCGGAGCCTCGAATAATGCTTTGATTTTTTTGTACGGTTGTTTATATGGTATCGGCAATGGTTTTTATTATGCCAACCGCAATTATCTTGAGTTCAAAGAAACCATGGCTAAAGCACGCGGCTACTTTTTTAGCTTGTTGTCGTCCATTTCCGGTTTTGCCGGTATTGTTGTTCCCTTGGTTGCCGGCTGGTTTATATTTTTCGGCACGCAAACGCATTGGTATACAGCAACATATGCCTATTGGGGACTGTTTGTCATAGCTTTCTTCTTATTATTGCTATGCGCGGCGATTATCCGACGAGGAAACTTTGCACCAGCGCAGCTCGATTCCCTGATAATACGTTCAGCTTTCTTTTGGACAAAGCGGCGCATTTTATATTTTGCCCACGGTTTTATCGATGGCATAGGCTTTATCAGTACCTTGTTGTTGCTGTATCTGTTCGGCAATGAAGGGGCTTTGGGGACAGCTGTTTCAATCACGACAATCTGCATTATTATTGCCTCTTATTTATTCGGGCGTTTTGCCAAAGAACGTTATGAGCGGATTACACTTGCTATCAGTGCTGTGCTATTTTTCATTTCCGGTCTTGCTTTGGTTTGTTTGCCGCAGGTTTCGGGAATCGTTTTATATGTTCTGATCATGAGTGTCATTTCCAACTTTGCGATTATTGTTTCTACTTCAATCGGCTTAACTCTGGCTGATCAAGAAAATAAGAATTTATTGAATTCCCGCTATGCTTTTATTGTCGATAATGAGTTATTTTTGAATTTTGGTAGAATAGCCGGCATTGCGATTATTGTAAGTTTGGCAATTTTTGGTTCTCAACGTCTCGGATTGTTTTACGGACCGCTGGTTATCTCCCTTGTGCATGTACTTTGCCTCATTATATTTTTTAAAAAATCAACTACGTAAAATATAAAAGACCGAGCCTTAGGATCGGTCTTTTATATTTGTATGTTCAAGGCTATTTTTTTAATAAATCTATCCATTTCTGCATAGCTTTATGTAGTCCAGTC
>CAYRGL010000139.1:0-1658 GCA_964423915.1 uncultured Gammaproteobacteria bacterium
TATTAAGAGGTAATTGCATTTGATGCGCGCTATGTGTCATGGCTTTAGCTAAACCAAGCGTTTCAATAATGTCATTTGCTCGTGTGACAATTTTTGCGCCTTTGCGTAACAGATCATGAGTGCCGTCGGAAGTTTTGTTAAATATAGAGCCGGGAACAGCAAAAACTTCGCGGCCTTCTTCTAAAGCATAACGAGCTGTTATTAAAGTGCCGGATCTTTCGGCGGCTTCTATAACTATGGTGCCCAACGTTGAACCAGATATTAAACGATTACGTCGCGGGAAGTTAGTTTTATACGCTAAAGTGTCAGGCGGAAATTCGCTTATTAAGGCTCCGCCTGATTCTATAATTCTTTTGGCACAATTATAATTAGTGCGAGGATAAATATAGTTAAGTCCTGAACCTAAAAACGCAATTGTTGTAGTACTTGTTTCAAGAGCTGTTTCGTGCGCCAAGCAATCTATACCTAAAGCCAAGCCGCTAATAATTGAACACTGAGATTGCAAATCTTTAATTAAAAATTTTAAAACTTCTTTGCCATAACTTGTTGGTTTTCTTGTTCCGACCACGGCAATCGGAACAGAAAAACTTTTTTCATTTAATTCGCCTCTATAATATAGAAGCTCTGGCGGATCATAAATTTCTCGAAGCAGCGGGGGATAGAGCACATCTTCTAAATAAACAATCTTAATATTTTCTTTATATAACTTTTCTAAAATAGTTTCAGGATTAAAGCTTTTTCTAAAGTCTAGAAATCTCTCAATCGTTTCATCTCTAAAGCCGCAACGCATTAAGTCTGGCATTGTCGCGTTCCAGGCATTTTGCCACGAACCAAAATAGTCAAACAAAAGCTTTAGGCGTCGTGGCCCAAAGCGTGTAAAGTGGCTAAGCGCCACAAGATAATTCTGTCCCTCCATAGAATTATTTAAATAGTTAGTTTTAAATTTATTGTTCCATTGCTTTCTTAATATCTTGAGCAACAGCAGTTCTTACTTGGTTAGCAGGAAAAATTTCATTGAGTTTATATGGGAAATAACCATGAACCGCTTCCCATATTTTGATTGTTTTAAGTACTTCATAAATTTCTCCAGGATTTTTTTTGCCCTCTAGTCTGTTTTTACAAGTTTCAGGATCTTCAGGTGAAATAATATAAATCTTTAGGTTATACTCAATGATTGCATTTAAAATTATTTCATTTATGTGTTGATCACGGAAACTATATCCCAGTATAAAAAGTTTAACACCTTTTTGTGAGATGGCTTCTTTGAATATTTCAAAGTACCATTTAAGTAATGGTTCTTTTGCTATATCATTAACTTTATTAGTACCTAAAATTAATTGATTATGTCCGTCATGTGATAACCAACCTAGCGATCCATGTAATTTTATGAAACAGTAGTCACCATTCGACGGAAGATATTTTGATTTATATTCTTCCAAAGCTGGCTCATCTGGTAATTGTATTTGTACGGTTGAGTCTATTTGTCTTGAGTTTATTAAGTCTCGGTAGACTTTATTTGATGGTGTAGAAAGTCCAAGTGGCATTATGTGAGTTTCTCTTTCGATTAACAAGTCTTGGTTTAAAGTAAAGTGAGCCCCAATTTCTCCCTTTGCACCTGAAAAATTTCCAAGCCATTGAATTACATTACCAATATAAAT
>CAYRGL010000140.1:0-1625 GCA_964423915.1 uncultured Gammaproteobacteria bacterium
CTTGGAAAGCTTTGGACTCGAATATAAATTTGTTTCGCAATTATTTCAAAAGAAATTAAACCGCGAAGAAATGATTAATAAACTAGCCACTGCCACGGGACAATTTGCTAAACGCCAAATGACCTGGTTTCGCCGGTGGGAAAAACAGGGGAGAGAGATTTCATGGATCAAGAGTAAAAAAGAAATTGAAAAATTTATTTCTTCTTTTTCGCACCAATAAGATTTATTGGTTTGCCGTTTATATAAGCAAGAATATTATCAATGGTAGTTTTGGTAATTCTTTGCACCGCTTCGATTGAGTAAAAAGCGATATGGGGAGTAAAGATGACATTTTCATAACTAAGTAAAATATGGTTCTTAACCATGCTCATCATGTCATGGTTATTGGTTTGACGATTAAGCATATGCTTTTCTTCTAAAATCAAATCTTCTTCTTCTAAAACATCAAGTCCAACGCCGCGTAACGTTTTATCTTCAATGGCTTGAATCAAAGCCGCTGTATCAACCAAGCCGCCGCGCGCTGTATTAATAAACAGGGCGCCTTTTTTAATTAATTTAATATTTTTTTTATTAATCATATGGTGCGTTTCCGGAGTATAAGGGACATGCAAGGTTATTACATCAGAATTAGCCAGCAATTTATTTAAGCTCACATATTTAAATCCTAAAGTTTCGGCTAAATTTAAATTTGGGTACGGGTCGTACGCTAAGACATTCATACCAAAACCTTTAGCAATGCGAATAACATGCATACCGATTTTTCCGGCACCAACCACGCCAATTGTTTTTCCTTGTAAATCAAAACCTTGTAAGCCGTCAATGGAAAAATCTTCACGTATGGTTCGCAAATATGATTTATGAATATTGCGCGACAACGTCAAAATTAACGCAAAGGCGTGTTCGGCCACCGTGTTTTCGCCGTAGCTTGGCACATTGGCAATTGCTATTTTTTTTGCAGCGGCGGCTTTAATATCAATATGATCAAAGCCCGTGGAACGGGTGGCAATTAACTTTAATTTTGGTAAAGCATTTATTACTTTTTTATCAATTTTGGAAGTAATAAAACAAGAAATAATATCAGCTTGTTTATATTGCGAAACTTTAACATTGCCGATTTCTTCTTTAAAGTAGCTAAGTCTATTGCCCTTAAGACACTCATTAAACATTTTCTTTTCCCAGGGTTTTAAATCAAAAATCGCAATGTTCATATTATTTGTTTAATTCTTTTTCTAATAATGATTTAACAATGGCTGGATTAGCAGCTCCTTTAGTGGCCGCCATAACTTGCCCAATAAGAAACTGAATGACAGTAGTTTTACCTTTTTTAAATTCCGCCACTTGGTCCGGTTTATCTTTAATAATTTTTTTAATGGCTTCGATTAGTACTTTTTCATCATCAATAATTTCTAAATTAAGCTTTCTCATAATAGCATCAGGTTCGCCGCCGATTTTCATCATCTCGTTTAAAATCGTTTGGGCAGCACTGGAGTTTATTTTACCTTGATGAATCATAATAATAAACTTGGCAAAATGTTCCGCCGTGACTTTTATATCAGCGATACTTTCATTTTTCTCATTTAAGTGTTTGAGTAACTCATTAATAATCCAGTTCGTGGCGAGTTTGG
>CAYRGL010000141.1:0-1613 GCA_964423915.1 uncultured Gammaproteobacteria bacterium
CACTCTTGTAAAATAAAAAAGGCACACAAACACCATACTTAAAATCAGTTATCAAATCATCAGCGAGAATTGAAAAATATATCCTTTCCGGTTTTTCATCCTTTCTTTTATTTCTTTTAGAAAAACAAGGTGCCAACTGCTCTTTATTATTAATTGGTAAACTTGAAAGATGCGGCAAAAAAATCGGAAACCTGCATTTATCAAAAACATGAGCATTTTCAACAAGCAGTTGATGGCTAGCTCTGAGTAATGCGTGGTTTAGATTAATCTTTGTACCAATACGCTGGAGTGCATGATTGAGGACCCACTGACCTCGTGTTGTTTTATCAATTTCAAACATTTGATAAACTAGCACATCTCTGCCCAGCAAAGGCTTCTGAATAAAATTTTTATCCTTGATAACCTCCGAAATATAACCATAGGGATAATCAACCCGAGAAAGTATTGATTTATCGATGGAAAAATCTTCACTAAGATCTATTTCTCTTTCAAATAGCTTAATGTCAAAATAAATTTCACTTTTACTAGTCATATCTTTTTTATTTAGTTTTTAATGTTCTATATAAATTTTAGTTAAGCAAAAAGTAGCACGAAGGCTACTCTTTGTCAAGACAAATTATAATTTATTTTTATTCTTTAAAAACTTCAAAACAAGAACGACAGCGCGCTTCATATAATTCAGTCGCTCCAACCGCCACCAGGTTATCGTCTTTAGTTAATCTTTGACTACGATTAGCTGGCGCCCCACATTTCATGCAAATTGCCAAAGTTTTAGTGATATATTCAGCAATGGCTAGCAGTTGTGGCATTGGTTCAAAGGGTTCGCCACGATAATCAGTGTCAAGTCCGGCGACGATTACGCGCTTGCCTTGTCCAGCTAATTGCTCACACACTAAAACTAAATCATTATCAAAAAATTGCGCTTCATCAATGCCAATAACTTCTGCTTCTTTAGCCAGTGCAATAATTTGCTTTGCGGACTCAACAATAGTTGAAGGAATCCGTTGTTCACTATGAGAAACAATTTCTTCTTTACTAAAACGATTATCAACAATCGGTTTAAAGATAGAAACTTTTTGTTTGGCAATTTGCGCTCGTCTTAGACGACGAATAAGTTCTTCTGTTTTTCCACTAAACATTGAGCCACAAATAATTTCGATTTGTCCCTTTGGCTTATAATAATACTGTTCAGTTTCTTCCATACTCTAACTTTTTGCTTTTGCATAGATCCAGATTCCACCAATTGTCCAAAACATAATAACCACGCAGAAAAAGAATCCAAGAATCGGAATAGAGCAAAGTAAAGTTGTTACAATAATACCAAGTACCATTGGCCAAAGCAGTGACGGACTTTCGGTTTTATTAGGCGCAAACTTTTTCATTAACCAGCGTCCCAAGGCGACACCAAAAATAATATGGCTAAGATATAACGCAAATAGCCAAGCGACAAATAATATCAAAGCTAATGGTGCGCCAATAATAGTAATCAAAATAATGAAAGCAATAATTGGTGTCAGAATGGTGACTATAAGTCCCCAGCCAATTGATGGCCACACTTTTGTGGTAATAATATCGGTCATTTCTTTAGCCGGGCGCTTAAGCCATGACACAAA
>CAYRGL010000142.1:0-1594 GCA_964423915.1 uncultured Gammaproteobacteria bacterium
CGTAAAGTTCTAATAATTTAAATAACTGATCAAAATATAAACCTTGTCGAATATCAACAACGTACAAAGAACTATCGAGTTTATAATTTTTTACTTTAGCAATAGCTAAGGGCAAGTCCGCCACTGGATATAATGCTGTGCCATCGCTGCGCAATACAACTAATATTCCTAAATTATACTTTTCTAAATCGGCAATCACAGCACCTTGGCTTTCTTTTAAAATTCCTTTGGCTTTTAAGTCAGCCACAATTTTTAAACCCTGCTTAATAAATTCGTTTTCATAAAAAATGGTTGAAAATTGTATTCCTAGTTCTTTATAAATTTTTGCAAAATGATCAATATTCCATTGTCTTGTTTTTTTCCATAAACTATACATTTCACCTCGACGACTCTCAATCGCTTTCATCACTTCGCTAACTTCGCCTTTGGCTTCTTTGCGCTCTTCAAGTTGTGTTGTAGCCTGCGCATACTGCTGACCAAGAAAATAACCTTTATTTTCAACACCTTTCTTTAAAATCTCCTGAGCTGGGCCATTATGCTTATGGTAGAGCCACCACAGGGTTTTAGCGACATGAATTCCGAAATCGTTGATATATGAAACTGGAATGACTTTATAACCATTAGCGGTCAAAATACGGTTAACGGCATCGCCGTACACGATATTGCGTAAATGCCCAACATGATATTCTTTATGCGTATTGGCATTAGAATATTCAATCATCAATCTCTTTTTGTGTCCGGAATTATTAGTACCGTAATTAGTTTTGTATTTACTTAAATCTTTAAAAACTTCTGTGAGAGCCTCTGAGTTTAAAATAATATTTAAATACGGTCCGGTGGCTGAAACTTTTAAAATCCATTTTTTAACTTTTACATTATGTGCTAGTTCTTTAGCAATTTCTGCAGGATTTTTTGCCAGTTGTTTCGCAATAGTAAAACAAGGCAAACTAATATCGCCTAGAGTTTCATTTGGCGCTGTAACAAAATCAGCGGCCGATACTATAGATATGTTTAATATCTTATTTATCTCTCCCGCCAAATCATCTTTAATTTTTTCTAAAGCGTACATCTTATGTAATAATCTTTCTGAATTCTCGTTTACCTTTTTGAACTATTAAACCATTAGCAGGAATTTTTACAAAAAAGCTTGGATCTTTAATAACTTGCGTATCAAGTTTAATTCCACCTTGTTCAATCAAACGGCGTGCTTCGCTTTTTGAACTGGCTAATTTTATTTGCACCAGCAAATCAACTAAACTCATGTCGCTCGCTTTAACTGTTTCAATTGCATCAGGCACTTCTTTTTTCTGAATTGTTTTTACAAAATGTGCTTCGGCCGCATCAGCTTTTTTAAGACCATGATAAATTTTAGTAATTTCATGAGCAAGTTTCATTTTAAAATCTCGCGGATTTAAAGTGGTATTAGTTAAACGTTCTTGAACCTTTTTAACCTCATCCCAACTTAGTTGCGTGCATAATTCAAACGCCGAAGCTAAAACTCCATCAGGCCAAGACATTATCTTGCCATACATATTTTCCGGTGTTTCATCTAAGTTTACAATATTGCCTTCAGTCTTGCCCATTTTCTTTCCCT
>CAYRGL010000143.1:0-1569 GCA_964423915.1 uncultured Gammaproteobacteria bacterium
TGTGATACCGTATATTTTCTTCTAAGTTATTCTAAAATAATCTACTTAAAGGAGTAATACCGTAATTTATTTATGGACTTTTTTAGTTATTTTTGTTCTAAAAATTACGGTATGGATTACGGTATTAAACAAGAGTTGGAACCCATTTTATACTCGGGAAATAAGAACAGATCCTTTAAGCTCGTCTGGGATATTTTGTATTATACTCGTCTCTTAAAATATGTTCACCGCCAACAATACAAAGAGATTAGAAGCCGCCTTAGTCTAGCGGCAACGCGAAAGGGATTATCTCATTTGTGCAAATTGGGTTATCTCAAAGAAGTAAAACTTAACATTTTTTGCTCGACGGATAAAGCAATCTCGCTCCTCAAAGATATTAGTTATATAACGCCCAAAGGGTGTGGTTTAGACCTGCTACCTTCAGAGGCAACAGGAAAAGGCGAGTTGAACGAAATGAACAATACCCGAGTATTTCTGGAAGCTCTTTCATTGGATGATTTTTATGCGCTGCTCTATCCCAATTTTGAATACCTAAAACCAGATGCCTTGCTTGTCCGCAAAAAAGAAAGACACTATAAACTTACCTTTTTAGAAATCGAAGAACCGAAACCGCAGTGGCACGACTATATCGAACAGAAACGGGATAACTATTTACGCCTTGCCAAAGACATCAATTTTTACAATTATTGGAAAAATACCTGTGGCTCTTTACATTTTCCGGTTCCTGATATACTAAGCGTCAAATTTTCTGTCTGTTTCGTCGGGAACATCAGAAAAGATTTTGGCACCGGCTTTACTTTTACATCCAAACTCGAGCATGAAAGAAGCGAATGACATATTTGAAACTGTTTTACTTATAGGCTTTATTATCGCCTGTGTCATCGTTTCAATCGGCATATTTCCCTATGTTATGAAACTGTTCAAAGGCGCACACGCCGGAGTTGATATGGCATCAGATTTTTATCGTCATTCCATAAAACCAAATAATACTTTTACTATGACACCAAAAAATAATTCAGAGGAGCAGTATATTGACCCCGAAGACATTAAAATAGACAGAAGCGAGCTTGAAGTAAGTATTCCCGAGGAAGCCTTGTCTAACGAGTTTAAGGTCATTGCTGTAAACCAAATGCATGCCGAGTTGATAAGGGACGTTAATCGCAAACGGCCGTTGACGCTCACAGGACAGGAACGGCTCATTAACAAAATTAGAAACCAAAATGTACGGATTGAGTTGACTATTGATCAAATTGGCTTGCATAATACCATGATCCAGGAAGCGGCTAAACTTGAAGCGACCATGAGACATGCGCCGCAAAAGGTTAGGCACGAGCTTGAAATGATGCTACTGGATGAGAAAATTGAAAAGGAAAGAAAGATAACAGCATTTGTAGAGGAGATGCACGAACTGGAAAGCCGGAGTAAATTCAGAGATATTGAGATTAAAATTAAAGATGCTGAACATAACAGGTATGTTATGGAGACAAAGCTTTCTGAGCTTGAACGCAAAGCTAAGGTTAATATGATCCTTGCACAAACTGATCAGGAAAAAGTCCGGGCGTCGCTTAT
>CAYRGL010000144.1:0-1545 GCA_964423915.1 uncultured Gammaproteobacteria bacterium
AGTAAAGAAGGAATTATGTCGTTAATATAGAATAGAACATTTAATGCTTTATTTAATAATGAAGAAAAAAATAAAATTAGCTAATGATTATATTCAGAATAAGGAAAAATGGATATTAATTTGTTATCCCGGAAAAGCACCAAAAGGATTAATTTATTTAGTTCAAAAAAACCCATTGAAATTAGCAAAAGTTCAAGAGTATGAAGGACAATATGATCTTGAAACAAAAAAGTTTGTAGATTTTGAACGAGTTGATTTAAAAAACTATTAATACGATATAATGGATCCTGAAACAAGTTCAGGATGACACACAGATGAAACTGATTGATGGCCGAGTGTTGGCCGAAAAAATTAAAGATAAAGTGGCGTTAGAAATTCACGCGTTAAAGGGCCCTCGACCAGGGCTTGCTATTATTTTAGTTGGTGAACGACCTGATTCAAAATTGTACGTTTCTCTAAAAGAACGACAAGCCGGCACAGTTGGCATTGATGCTCATGTTTATCGCCTTGATGAACATATTTCGCAAAACGAATTATTACAAACCATTAATTTTTTAAATTCAGATCCTGAAGTTGATGCGATGTTAGTACAACTTCCTTTGCCAAAACATTTAGACACTGACACGATTGTTAACGCTATTAATCCTGAAAAAGACATTGATGGTTTTACCAAAGAGAATATGCGCCGTTTAATGTCGGAAAACACGGACGCTGGCTTTATGCCACCAGTCTACGCCGTCATTCTTGCCATGCTTGCCAGTATTAATTACGAACTTGAAAATAAAAAAGTGTGCTTAAAAGTAAACTCTGATATTTTTGAAGATCGTTTAGTAGAAATTTTAAAACGACAAGGTGCTATACTGACCGACAAGATGTTAGAAGCTGATATTGTTATTACGGCGCAAGGTAAGGCAGATTCAGTTAATGCCGACATGGTTAAAGATAATGCCGTAGTAATTGATGTTGGTATTGCGACAAACAGTGAAGGAAAAACCTGCGGCGACGTTGACGCTGAATCTATGATTTCAAAGCCGGGCTTTTTATCACCGGTTCCTGGCGGTGTTGGACCAATGACTATCGCTATGGCGTTTCTCAACACCTTAATTGCGTTTAAGAAACAAAAAAATATTAATTAACTCTATCCCCTTCCCTTCCTCTTTTGCATGCAAAAGAGGAAGGGTGCCGAAGGCGGGATGGAGTTTTAAAAAAATGTCTTCCAAAGAAAACTTATTACCTCTTTTAGAAAAATATTATGGCTTCAACGCGTTTCGGCGCGGACAAGTTGAAGCCATCGAAAGCGTTTTAGCAAAACGCGATACGCTGGTAATTATGCCAACTGGTGGTGGTAAATCTTTGTGCTATCAACTTCCATCGTTAGTGCTCGACGGAATAACATTGGTAGTTTCTCCCTTGATTGCTTTAATGAAGGATCAAGTTGATGCCTTAAATAATTTAGGAATCAAAGCAACGTTGATTAACAGTACTATTTCACCTGACGAGGCCAATCAAAGATTAGAAGAAGCCGCTCACGGCGCCTATCAAATT
>CAYRGL010000145.1:0-1517 GCA_964423915.1 uncultured Gammaproteobacteria bacterium
TTTCTCTTTATGTAGTTAGCCGAATTGACAGCGCGACAAGCTCTTCTTTTGTTATTCCCCAGCTCCAATGGTTAAACGACTATATACCACAAAATCCTTTTAAATACTCAATCTGGCTTAACCTTAGCTACCTTTTTAACGGCCTACAAGGCCTTCTCGTGCTGCTTTTATTGGCAAGTGGTGTTGTTCTAGCTTTTCAGCGAAAATCAAAGGAATTACGCCTTCGCTACGCTTGGCCATTTTTAGCTTTGGCGCTGGCGGCCATTGTTGCCTCATCTCTTAATTTTCATTTTCTTATTGATTATGAACGATCAGATTATCCACAACGTATACTCATTACTGCTTGTCTTGTTGCTCTACCACTGCTTATCGCCGCGTTTGAAACATTTGCTCGCAAATTGAATGAGACTCCTAAGACTGTAATGTATTCAATACTACTTGTTATCACTGGTGCCATTACTGCTAATCTATACGTAAGTTACCCACGCTATGACGATATTCATAACAGTCATAGTTACGCCACCTCTAAAGCTGATGTCTTAGCCGTGCAATGGATTGACAAAGACGCTCAAACAAAATCATATCTTGTTTTATCTAATCAACAAGTCAGCGCCGCAGCTTTAAGTCAATTTGGTTTTGCCCATTATTTAAAAAATAATATATTTTATTATCCAGTACCAACCGGAGGGATTTTATATCCTTACTATCTAAAAACAGTTGATCAACCACAACGTTCCACGATTGAAGAAGCCATGAAAGTCGCCGGTGTGCAAAAAGCGTATGTTGTTTTAAATAATTATTGGTGGCGTTTTAAATATTTAGCACCTGACTTACAAAAAATCGCCGACTCAAGTATAAGTATTGGCGATGGCCAAGATGTTATCTATAGTTTTTCCCTGACTAAATAAATTTTTCAATTTGATCTAAATAAAGGGATGGAGATACAAGATCCATTTTTTTATTATGAAGATTAGTATGTTCTTGTTCTACTTTCTCCAGTATTTTTAGACACGCTAACTCTTCAGGAATAAAAGTAAGTTCGGGGTTATCGATAGCCTCAATAATTCCGCCTAAACGAGAGCCAATTACTAGGGTGTTAAGAGACTGTGCCTCAAGAATAACAGTCGGAAAATTTTCATAACAAAGAGAAGGTACAACCAAACATTGTGCCGACTTAATAATCGCTAAAGGAGAGTCAACTTTTCCTAAAAACTTAATGTTTTCGTTGCTGTATTTTTTTGCCAAACTCTCTTTTAAACTGCCCTCGCCGACTATCCATAACGTAGTTTCGTTTGAACTTAAAGCTTGAAATGATTCCAACAATAACTCAACTCCTTTATGCGCTTCAATTTGACCGACAAATAAAAAATCTGGCCCATTAGCAACTGCTTTGACCGTGGGATCAATATGTATTGGATTAACGAGGTGAATAGTTTTTGGGCCATCAAAACCGTATTTCTTATGTAGATCAAGTAGCCACTGCGAAGGAAAGATTCCAATAATATTTTTGTTAAAAT
>CAYRGL010000146.1:0-1479 GCA_964423915.1 uncultured Gammaproteobacteria bacterium
GAATGTTATGTATGTGGCCGTGACAGAACGCACCATGGAAATCGGTTTACGCAAAGCGGTCGGCGCCACGGCTTCTAATATCTTGCGGCAATTTTTAATTGAAGCTATTTTGCTAACCTTAGTGGGTGGTGTAATCGGTTGCGCCCTCGGAGCCTTAGTTGCTTTTTTGATTAGTGTGGTTGCTAATGCTTTAGGTTTTAGTTGGCATTTTCTTATTCCGTTAAAAGCGTTTATTGTCGCGCTGTCGTTTAGCGGATTTTTTGGCATTGTGTTTGGTGTCACGCCGGCGCGTGCCGCGGCTAAACTTGATCCGATTGAAGCTCTTAGAACGGAATAGTTTGTAAAACAAAAGCCCTTGTCACAAGGGCTTTTAAAGTTTTATGGAAAGATAAAAAACAAACAGATACAGGTTATTGTAAAGATTGACCATTTCCAGTTTTGTTCGATTAAGTCTCCACCGACGGCTCTGATAAGTATCCAAAGCGCGGAAAGAATTGCGAGATAGGGGAACAGTCTTTCTTGTAAAGAGCAGAACATTTTTTTAATCATCGTTTTATTTCAGATTTTGCTTAATTATGCTACTATAATAAGGAAATTGTCAACTATGGCTTTAAAAATTTTTACGAAAATTCTCTGGGTCCTCTTTATCTTTGGCGTCGCTGTTTTAGCGATTGTTTTAATGTTGGTTGGATTTAATATTAAACATGTTGCCACAATTTATTCTCATGTTCAGTTAGGCAAAAACGAGTTAGAACAATCCTTAACACAAGCTCAATCTTCTGATTTTAAATCAGCGCATGACACTGCCAGTGCTGCGGTAAACGATTTTAATGTCGCTTTAACTGAAACCAAAGCCATTAGACTCGGTCCAATTGGCTATATATCAATTGCTGCGGGTTATAAAAATGATGCCGAGCATTTAGTGCAAGCCGGAACGTCGCTGGCGCAAGCCATGGAAGATGCAACGTTATATGCGTATAATTTAGGTGATGTTATCAAACAAAATAGCACCACAACTTTTTCTCAACTGCCGCTCGATGAACGCCGAAAAATTTTAGAAAATATTTATAATTCTGATACCGCGCTTGGCACCGTTGATCAAAAATTGGGCGAGAGTTTAACAAACCTGCAAGCAATTCAATCTCTTTCTTGGCTCGGGCCACTGAGCGTCCGTTTGGAAGATTTAAAAACAAAAATAGCTGAAGGTCAAAGTACAATTAAAGAAGCTTCACCGTTAACAAGGTTACTGCCGTCGCTTTTGGGTTATCCAGACACTGAAAAATATTTACTTATTCTACAGAATAGCGACGAACTTCGGCCGACCGGCGGCTTTATTGGTACCTTTGGTATTATTCAAACCAAAGATGGAGATTTTGAACGTTTTGAAACTCATGATATTTATCATTTAGATATTCCAGTACAAGATAAAGTATTAGTTACACCACCAACACCATTAATACAATATCTGGGCGTTAATCA
>CAYRGL010000147.1:0-1475 GCA_964423915.1 uncultured Gammaproteobacteria bacterium
TGCTAAACAAACAGTCGCTTTATTTCAGAACCAATTAATCTACGGTATTGTTTACTTTGTCTTAGTCTTTATCTTTACCTATTTTTATACCGAAATTGTTTTTCACCCAACGCAAGTTGCGGAAAATCTGCAAAAACAAGGCGGCTTTATTCCTGGTATTCGTCCTGGACTTCATACCAGCCAATATATTGCCTATACCACTCGGCGTATTATCTTTATTGGTGCTTTATTCCTTTCCACAATCGCTATTTTGCCTTTGATCATGCGCTACTTTACCGGTATTCAATCACTCGCTATTGGAGGTACGTCTCTTTTGATCGTTGTAGCCGTGGTTATTGAAACAGTTAAACAGATTGAATCGCAGTTAACGATGAGAGAATACGATGTAAATTAAATGTAAACCTTAACCCCGCCGCTAAAAACGGCGGGGTTTTTGTTAAGAAAATATGCTATAATTAATATATATGTCACGAACAATACTGGTCTTTTTTGGTCCGCCTGGCTCAGGCAAAGGCACTCAAACAAACATGCTTGCTAGCATACTAAAACTCCCGGCTATTTCTACCGGTGCTTTATTGCGCGATGAAAGTAAGGCCAAAACGAGCTTAGCCCGTCATATTAAAAAATATATGATGCGCGGCGAAATGGTAGAGATTCCGTTACTTGATAAAGTTTTAAAAAAGCGACTGGCCAGAAAAGATGCTCAGAAAGGTTTTTTATTAGATGGTTATCCACGTAATATTCATCAACTTAAACATTTTTTAAGTTTACTAAAAAAAGACGATAAAATTTTATTTATTACTATTGGTTTATCTGATTTACAAATCATGAAACGTTTACTCGCACGCGGTCGTGCCGATGATAAAGTTAGTATTATTAAACGCCGAGTTAAAGATTATCACAGCTGGAATGATCCGTTGCAAAAATTAGCTCGGCAAAGCGGTGTTGATATAAAAATTCATGGTAACCAGGCAATTGAAAAAGTACAAAAAGATATTCGAACCAAACTCAAACCTTATGTCCCAAAGATTAATTAAAACCGAAGAAGAAATCGCAAAAATTAAAGAAGGTGGCAAAAAAATCGCCACGATTTTAGTTGAACTTGGTACTATGGTTAAGCCAGGATTGCATACCTCGAAATTAGAACATCACGCTTTAATGCGCATTGAAGAAGAAGGCGGACGTCCGGCGTTTAAAGGATATAAAACATCGCCGCAATCGCAGCCTTTTCCGACCGCACTCTGTATTTCTATTAATGACGAAATTGTTCATGGTCCGGCCTTACCGGGACGCGTTTTAAAAGAAGGAGATATTATTAGTATTGATGTCGGCATGGAATATCCGGCGCATAACGGTTATTTTACTGACACGGCCATTACTGTGCCTGTTGGAAAAATAAATAAAGAAACAAAAAAATTAGTTGAAGCGACGTATGATGCACTGTATGCCGGCATTAAAGCAGCGAAGCCGGGAAA
>CAYRGL010000148.1:0-1471 GCA_964423915.1 uncultured Gammaproteobacteria bacterium
CACACCTGTTCGTCATCGCAGTTATATTGCGCCTTCTTCTTTACGGCGACGTGGGAATCCCTATTTTACAAAACGTCGTAATGATAAAATACAAGTCTTTGGAATAAAAAATATTCTTGCTCGTATTCCGACACGTGGCTGGTTTTGGATTTTCCTTACACTATTAATTATATCTGGCTTGATCTGGCTTCTCTTCTTTTCTTCGGTTTTCACGATTAAATATGTTGAGGTAAAAAATGCCAACTTAACTTCTAGTGCATCAATTGAAGCCGACGTTTTCAATCAAACCGATACCAAGCGAGTTTTTATCTTTTCGCAAAACAGACTTTTTGTTTTTAGTTCAAGAAGTTTACGTACTGCGCTCATAGACAAGTATTCATTGCAAGACGTCAAGGTTATTAAAAAATTACCCTCAACTTTGATTATTGAGTTGACAGAGCGACAAGCGGCTGCTGTTTGGTTTGAAGCTGATCAATACTTGTTACTTGATGCCAGTGGTCACATTATTTCGACAAGCTCTGCTACTACTAATCTTGGCTTACCTTTAATACGAAATAACGGACTCCCAAAAATAAACAACCAACAAGTTGAAGTTGATCCTTCGGTTATAGCATCAGCTAAACAAGTCTTTGAAGACTTTCCGCCACGTTTTTCTTGGATAACAATCAAAGAAATGGATACTAATAATGAGGACCAAACGCTTATTTTAGCTGCGAATAAAGGCCCGTTAATCTATTTTAATACCACCGACAATATTGATCAGCAGCTCGTTCGTTTAGACACCTTACTGCGTAGTGACGTTCGAGCGCGCTTTGCCAAGTTAAGCTATATTGATTTACGCTTCGGAGATAAGCTATACTATAAGTAATATGGAATCAGCCTTTAAATTCGTTTTTGCTCTTGGTGTTTTACTTTACTCCCTTATCTCCATTGGGATTTTTTTGCTCATTATTAGAATTATCCTTTCTTTCCATTCCCCAGTCTTTTTTATGGGGTTTACCATTAGTTAGCTTGACGAAAAGAAAAATATATTGTATTCTTGAAAATGCTTTTCACAAGCATTTTTTAATTAGTTCATTTAAAATAATAAAACAAAGGAGACATTATATTGGAAAATTCAACCGCTTCAGTTTCTGAAGTTACCCGTCCTGGAACAACCTTATACGTTATAAAAAATGGTGAGTGTACCTTTCAAGAGGGTATACCATTAAACTCAATGGGGACCAGAATTCCTGTTGGGGCTTTGAGTTTCGGCTTAAAGCGGGGAGACAATTTTTTTAAATTAGATTATCTGAAAAAAAGAGATGAGCCTCTTCTTGATAGCGGCGTTTTTGATCTCGATATTACCCCGAAACCTCCGTTCAAAAAGAAGCCAAACTTGATAAGACCGCGGATTCAAAAAAATCTTTCAAATATTGGGATTGTTAAAATCAGGTTAGAAAAAGACCTGTTTGAGAAACCCGATCAAGGC
>CAYRGL010000149.1:0-1470 GCA_964423915.1 uncultured Gammaproteobacteria bacterium
GCGGAAACGCCGGTACGACGACTTGGCAAAATTTGTCCGTAGGAGTTAATAAACTTTTTTAAAAGTTCAACATCTTTGTAATCAATTTCTTTGATGTTGTTGCTTTTAAAATAGCATTGTTTTTTAGCTTTGATTGCTGGCATAGAAGGGTAATATTAGTTAGTACTTAAAAAGGAATATTTTCGACTTTGATTTCGTCATCAGCTGGAGCGTCAAATCCGCCCATAGCTTCGTCATAGTTGATAACTGGTTCAGCCTCGGCTGATTTTTGCGCATATTGATCAGCGCCTTGTGGTTGGAATGGTTGACGATTTGAATTAGCTCCGTTGCCATTGGCTTTATCCAACATAATCATATTTTCTGCAATGATTTCAGTTGAGTAACGTTTGACACTGTCTTTGCCAACCCAATCACGAGTTTGCAAACGACCTTCAATATAAACTTTCGAACCCTTGCGTAAATATTGTCCGCAGATTTCGGCCAATTTACGCCAGGCAACAATGTTATGGAATTCGACACGTTCTTGGCGTTGACCAGCTGGGTCATTCCAAAAGAAGTTAGTCGCAACAGAAAAAGTCGCAACGCTTGCGCCATTAGCAGTCTGGCGAACTTCCGGATCGCGGGTAACGTTCCCGATGATCATGGCTTTATTAAGATTCATATATGTATACCGCTTAGAGGTCAGGCGGCTTAATAATAATCAACTTGTTGTCCCAGCGAAGGCTGGGATCTAGTTTTTATAATAAATTAGCGGCGTCAATAATCTTATCTAGATCTTGATCAAGATCAGTAAGATTAGAACGTTTATCTTCCGTTTCAGAAACAGCAGTTTCTTTTTTAATTTCAGTGTCAGCCTCGGCTTTGCGACGAGCCGCAATTTTTTGCTGAATTTTTGCATCTTCGGCAACTTCGGCCGCTGTTTTCTTGTGTTTAACAATAACTTGATGGCGAACAATTTCGTTAGACAAACGCAAACGATTGGTAACTTCGTTTAATTTTGGTCCGGCAATATCAAATTCTACTAAGTAGTAGTAGCCATGACGAAAACCGCCAATGGGGTAAGCAAGTTTTTTCTTTCCCCAATTTTCTTCTAAGGTAATAGCACCGCCATTATCAGTGATTAACTTATTGACCATCGCGCGAATTGGTTCAACCTCGGTTTCGCTATATTTATTCGAAATGAGGCAGAGCAACTCATAGTGCGGGATCTCTGAGGACTTAACTTGAGACATAGATTATAAATAAAAAACCTCTCGGTATTCTTGTCCAATGGAAAAACCAATGGAAACCGTGAGGGTTCAAGAGTACCTGTAATATCTAGCTAAATGCCGATATTGGACCGCGAAGCGGAACATGGAAGAGGTATGAATTAAATTGTACTAGGACTATATCACGGCCTTTAGGCCAAGTCAAGGGCTGGTTTATGATAATCTACTATGGTATTCTAGATATTAGAAATATGAACCACTT
>CAYRGL010000150.1:0-1453 GCA_964423915.1 uncultured Gammaproteobacteria bacterium
CGGAGTATTCAATCATATCGCCCGCGGGCAGCCAAGTGTTCCCAAGTTCTATGATCGCCCGCACCGGTTTTTGAGCCGTCGCGCGAGAATGATTCCCGATAGCCGGATGCTATACTGAAACGCGCGCCGGCATTTCAAGCGTGACGCCGCTTCATTTAATCTATCGATCCAAACACCGAAGCCGGGCGCGACCAGGCGGCCGCACCTGAATCCGCCGTACTTTCATGTTTTCCAAATATTTTGATGGATCCTTGCAATGCAAATGTCATTCGATGCTCCCTTTACGCCGGAGATTTTGTGAGGGCGCGGCAATTTCGACCTTCGCGCGCCGGTTTGGCTGCGGCATTGCTGATGAGTCTCTGCGTCTTTGCGGCGGGCGCAGCCGCAGCGCAAAGTTATCCGGCGAAACCGATCCGCATGGTCACCGCCGAGCCCGGCGGCGGCAACGATCTGGTGGCGCGGCTGATTGCGCAGGGCCTGACTCCGATTTTCGGCCAGCAGGTGATCGTTGAGGCGCACGGCGGCGGCAACGGCGCGCTCGCCGCGCAGGCGGTGTCGAAGGCGGCGGCCGATGGTTACACGCTGCTGGTTTACAGCAGCGCGCTGTGGATATTGCCACTGATGAAGACGGTGACGTGGGATACGCCGCGCGATTTTTCGCCCATCGTACTGGCGGCGATGGCGCCGAACATACTGGTTGTGCATCCCGCGCTGCCGGTGGCGTCGGTCAAGGACCTCACGGCGCTTGCGCGGACGCGTCCCGGCGACCTCAACTATGCCACCGGCGCCGCCGGTTCGGCCATGCATCTGGGCGCCGAACTTTATAAATCGATGGCGCACCTGAATATCGAGCGCGTGCCGTTCAAGGGCACCGGTCCGGGCCTGACGGCGCTGATGGCGGGCGAGGTGCAGCTCATGTTTCCCGCCGCCGGCGGCGTCAGGGTGCACGTCAAAGCGGGCCGCCTGAAGGCGCTCGCAGTGACCAGCGCGCGGCCGACCGAGCTGGCGCCCGGCCTGCCGACGATGGCGTCGGCGGGACTGCCCGGATACGAATCGGTGTCGACCTACGGCCTGTTCGCGCCGGCAAAAACGCCCGCCGAAATAGTTGCACGCCTGAATCAGGAAACGCTGCGGGTACTGGCCCGTCCCGACGTCAAGGAGCGCTTCTTCAGCGCCGGCGTCGAAACGCTCGGCGGCACGCCGGAAGAATTCGCAACCACCATGAAATCCGACATCGCGCGCTGGGGCAAAGTGATACGCGACGCCGGTATCCGCGCGGAATAAACGCGGTAGCGGCGACGCAGTGCGGTTACTGCGGTTTGATGCCCGCCGCCTTGATCACCTTGGTCCACTTGTCAGTCTCGGACTTGATGTAAGCGGCGAATTCTTCCGGCGTGCCGCCGGCCGGGTCGGTGCCGTCGGCGATCAGGCGTTCGCGCATCTCGGGTGTGCG
>CAYRGL010000151.1:0-1433 GCA_964423915.1 uncultured Gammaproteobacteria bacterium
GCGGCTGATGCGCGGGCGACTTCTAATTTAGGAGTACCGCTTCATCTTCGTAATGCGCCGACCAGTTTAATGAAAGATTTAGGCTACGGAAAAGATTATAAATATAGTCCGAGTTTTGATTATAAAGAAGAGCAAGATTACTTACCCAAAGAATTAGGCAAGAAAAAATATATCAAAGATAAATAAAAAAGGAACCGATTGGCTCCTTTTTTAAAATGAACTTTCTTTTAAGAAAAAATCTTTTTTATTTCTTTCTCAAGATGTTTTTGATAGTTTAGAATGTGTTTATACTCTTTGCGAAAAAGTGTTGGACGCAAGTGAAAATTTCCACGACCGCGAAAGCAGGTCATATCCATGATAACTTTATCTTTGCCTTCGAATTCATGATGTCTTCCATCTTCTTTGGTAAAATTATATCGGCAGTATGTTTCTCCGCCTAGTAAAATATCAGCACTACTATCATCCTTTGGAACGCGGGGAAGTTGTAACTTTTTAGTTAAGAATCTTTCAACCTTACGAGTTTTCACTTCTTTGTTAAAGCTGATGATGACATCGAAATAGACGCTCGTCAAACGTCTAAATATTTTTGGCTTTGGAGCTTCGTAACTTTTAGGCCATGTTTCTTTCCCATCTTCGCTATAAATAGCCCAGTAAAAAAACTGAATACTTTCGATTTTAATACCAAGAGCTTTTATTTCGGCTTTGTTAAGGCTTTTATTCATGCCTTTCTCCTGCTAAATTTTTAAAATGCTAATTAAGCCTTATAATTTCATATTTTTTCATTTTTGTCAAGGATAATTTTTTATAAAATAATATTGACAGATTTGATAAAATTACTTACAATGGAAGCTCAATCATGCCCTCCATGGTTGAATTTTATTAACAATCTCTCATGTCCCAATGGTTTTTCCTTGTCTGAAGCAAGTGTTAACTTGCCAGATAATAGGGGCAGAGGAATAAAAGGAAAATATGAAAAATGAACAACATGTGTCTTTGCCTACAGTGGCAGAGATGTTAGAAGCCGGCATGCACTTTGGCCACAGAACGTATAAGTGGCATCCAAAGATGAAGCCGTATATTTTTGAAGCCCGTAAGGGGATTCATATCATCGATTTAGAAAAAACTCGCGAGCAATTGGAAAAAGCTTTTTCCTTTATTAGCCGCTCGGTGTCCGAAGGCAAAAATATTTTATTTGTCGGTACTAAGACTCAGGTCAAAGATCATTTGCGCGATGCCGCTAAAGAATGCGGTATGCCGTATGTTTGCGAACGTTGGCTGGGCGGAACTCTAACTAATTTTGGCATTATTCGTAACTCAATTAGAACTTACGTTGATTTACTGGAAAAGAAAGAAAGCGGTAAGTTAGATAAATATACTAAAAAAGAACGCATTCAGTTTGATCGCCAAATTGCTAAACTTTCTTTGAGTGTTGG
>CAYRGL010000152.1:0-1431 GCA_964423915.1 uncultured Gammaproteobacteria bacterium
GCTGTTCCCGCTGCAGCACGCTGCTGATGTCCTTGCCGATCTGAATGGCAATATGTTCTACGGCCGTGCGCAACTTGTCTTCCACTCCATACCGGTGTTTCCGGAACATGGGCATAAACACTTTGGTGACCCAGCCACCGCCCAACGACTTCGGGTAGGTCTTTTCATAATACCATTGTTTGTTCAGCTCATCCAGCAGGGGCTGTTGCACGTTACCTGTTTTGGCAATTTCTCCGTTCTTATCATATTCCACCCCGATTTCAGAGGCCAGGGAGTTCAGCACGCTGTTGCATCCGCAGATGTCGAACCCGATGACGCGTTCGCCGCCGGGTTTTCCGGATATGTTGGCGATGCCGCCGAGGTTCAAACAAAACTGGTAATCGCCAAAAAATTTCACATCCCCGATGGGTGCGATAGGGGTGCCTTGTCCGTGCAGGGCCACATCGTGGGTACGGAAGTTGCAAATTACCGGCAGGCCGGACTCCACGGCAATAGAGGCTCCATCGCCGATCTGGCTGGTCATCTGGTTTTCCGGTTGGTGAAAGATGGTCTGCCCATGGGAAGCTACAAAATCGACCTTTCCTTCCAGCTGATGGGCGGCCACGAAATCGCGCACCACCTCGCCCAGGTAATGCCCGAAGGCGGTTTCCGTTTTGAGGTAGCCAATGGCATTTTCGAGCACCATCGACTGCAGGCGCTGTCTCCATTTAGGCTGATAAGGGATGCAGTCGGCCGCTTCAATTTTAAAGGACCATTGTCCCTTGTTCTCTTCCAGCGTACAATAAGCCACGTCCACCCCATCAAGGGAACTACCGGTCATTAAACCGATCACACGATACACACTCATGAAAAAAAATTATGAATTAAATAATGAATACAACAAATGAATAGATGAAGGGTCAGAATAAAATCTGTAAAAAATATCTTTCAGACAGGCCGCAAAAATAAACGAAAAAACAAGTGCGCCAAATGGTACTTTAATTCAGCACGGTGACATCCCCCTTTACCTTATATGTTTTGCCATTGAGGAAAGTGATGGAGGCCACGTACATATAAACACCGGTGCTCACCGGTTTATTGTGGTACGTACCATTCCAGCCTTCGTTCATATCATGGGTTTCGAACAGCAGGTTGCCCCACCGGTCGTATACCGCATAATAGGCTTCGGTAATGTTGGCTCCGTAGATGCGGAACTCATCATTTACCTTGTCGCCGTTCGGGGTAAAGCAGTTGGGTATAAAATAGTCGTTGTTCGGAATAACAATATAAGGGCCCTTCACCACCTGGTCGAAGCAGCCAAACTGATTGAACACCAGGAGGGTAACCTGGTAATGCCCGGAATCCATGTAGGCATGGGCCGCATTAAAGGAAGAAGCGCTGTCGCCATCTCCGAAGAACCATTGATAACTGCTGCCGTTGCTGCTGGCATTG
>CAYRGL010000153.1:0-1430 GCA_964423915.1 uncultured Gammaproteobacteria bacterium
TCACTGCCAATACCAATTTTAATTTCTTCGGCGGTTCGTTCGCCAATCACTAAATTATATTTTCTTCGAATGTAATCAATAATTGAAGAATCAAATTTTGTGCCGCCAACGCGCACTGAAGTTGAAGTGACAACTCCTCCTAAAGAAATAACCGCCATTTCTGCCGTACCTCCACCAATATCAACAATCATATGTCCTGACGGTGAACCGATCGGAATGTCAGCACCGATCGCCGCGGCAATTGGCTCTTTAATAATGTAGGCGGCTTTAGCTCCGGCGGCGATAGTAGCATCAATAACCGCACGACGTTCAGTTGAAGTAATTCCGGCTGGCACCGCGACCATAACTTCTGGTCTAAACAAACGAACGCCGGCTAACGCTTTGTTAATAAAATAACGAAGCATGGCTTCGGTCGTATGATAGTCGGCAATAACTCCGTCTTTCAAAGGTTTGATTGCCACAATATTTCCCGGCGTTCGACCGAGCATGTCTTTGGCCTCATTGCCCACGGCTAATATTTTTTTGTCGCTCATGGAGATGGCCACAACGGATGGCTCATTAATAACGATCCCGCGACGCGGGACATGAACTAAGGTATAGGTTGTGCCAAGGTCAATGCCAATGCGCTTAATAAACATAATTAAAAATTAACGAAATAGCTTCTATCTATTAGTAAATCACCACTTGCTTGCAACTCTTGTTGACTCGAAGCTTCTGAATAAAAGTTGGCTGGACTATAGGATTTTATCTTATTTAGGAACTTTAAGTCAACGGCTAAGCGGCTAACTTGTTTGCCGGGCTGTTTTTGAATAGTTAAACGGTAATTATGATATTTTTGTAGATTATCAGCCATAGCTTGCGGTAATTCGTATTCAAAGGTCATTTGACCAATTTGTCCAGGTTTAATTTGAATAAAAGCGCCAAACCAGGTTTTACCAAACTCTTCGCCGGTATCAACATTGCCCTGCGTAAAACCATCCGCGGTTATTAAGTGACTTCCGCCCGGAACATAAATTCTGGTGTAGGTTCGATAGTCAGACGTTTTCCAATCATAATGTCCATTGTGTGAATAACGCAACGTGACAAGCGCTTTTAGTCCGCTACTTGTTTCTTCTAAGGTATATGAAATTTGACGGTCCATGACCGCATCAGTTTTTAAAGCCGCCATGTTAGCATCAACCACCATTAAATAATCACCCCAATCTTGCCTGACCTGTCCGCCCCAACCTTGATCTATAATTAATTTTTGCAAATTTTGATCGCGCGAATACAGCAAAACGTTTTTGCGTGTAACATTATCGGAGATCAAACGAATCATTTCCGGCCAACGTCCTAAAGGAGTATCTAATAATTTTTGTTTTATTTGTTTGGCAATATCGCCAATCACTTCTTTGCGCTGCCAATCAGGAATACCTAATTGAATAAATTGT
>CAYRGL010000154.1:0-1367 GCA_964423915.1 uncultured Gammaproteobacteria bacterium
CGGCTCGCGTAAAAAATCCACCACTTCTTTTAATTCTTCTTTAGCTTCTTTGACGCCGGCGACATCTTTAAAAGTAACCTTAGCTCTGTTCTCCGCCGTGGCTTCACGCGCTTGAGATTGACCAAACATCATGGCGCGATTATTGGCACCTTGTGCGCTGCGCATCATGAAATACAAGAAAACTCCAATAATTAATATTGGCAAAATGTAAGGCAACAAAATGCCTAACCACATTTCCGTGGCACTTTGATTTTGTATTGTAATTGGCACGGCGCTGATCTGATCACCACTTACTCCCAGGCTTGCCAACAAAGCGGTTAAAGGCTGGCCGGTTTCTTTAGAACTTTTTTGTTTCTTGCCGCCTTTTAAATCAATGGCTAAATCATCTTGGGTAACGGTAATTGCCGAAACTTGTCCGCCTTTAACTTCAGTCGCCAACTGATTAAAATTAATTGTATCAATCTGTTCGGTTTTTTGTCCCCACAGTGAAACAACCGCTGCTAATAGAATAAAAGCGATAAAGAAGATAATTAAATTCTTAACCAACGATTTCATACCGCGGATTTTTTTAATTTTAGAAATATACTAACTTAATCTATAAGCTTACGAATGGCACGAACTTTTAAGGCAACGTAAAACAAACTATACGCCACCAAAAGCACCATCAAACCAACTAAGAGCTGAAGAACAACATTGGTCCAGACAATTAACACCGCCAAAACCAGCATAATTATGCCGTTAATAATGAAAACGCGCTGAACGTCAGCAAGTTTCTTTCGCGTTAACTCGAGAAAATTTACCATATGTGTATTAATAAATATATATCCTTAGTATAGCAAAAAAATGCCCGCATTTACAGCAGGCATTTTTTCTTAATCTTCAGCTTTTTCTTCTGTCTCTTCCTTGTCCGCCGTAGCTTCATCAGAAGCGGAGGAGGATTTAACTTCTTTAGCTTTGCCCTTGGCTTTGGCTGGTTTGCGCTCCTTGGCTTTGCCCGGGATTGCTAAACCAAGACGATGCTCATTGGCTTCCAGGGAAATAATAGAAAATTCTACTATTTGACCTTGCTTATATAAATCATCAATTTTTTCTCCGTTCTCAAGACCCAATTGGCTGACGTGCGCTAAACCGTGAATATTAGCATCAAGCTCAACGAATAATCCAAAGGGATTAACTTTCAAAATCGTGCCCTGAACTTTTTGTCCAACTGCATATTTCTTTTCAACGCCATCCCATGGATCAGCGAGTAAACGTTTAGCAGACAA
Organism: uncultured Gammaproteobacteria bacterium; assembly: GCA_964423915.1. GTDB lineage: Bacteria > Patescibacteriota > Patescibacteriia > Patescibacteriales > Patescibacteriaceae > Patescibacterium. The sequence goes on from CAYRGL010000154.1 coordinate 1,266, forward strand.
GAAAATCTTGGCACCTTCAATTGTAATAATTTGCGCGGAAATCATATCACCGACTTTATAAATTCCTGATGGATCATCAATACGCTGCCAGGCTAATTCACT
>CAYRGL010000155.1:0-1366 GCA_964423915.1 uncultured Gammaproteobacteria bacterium
CGCGGTTCATTTTTTATGATTCGACGTTCAGCGCTTGAAACTCTTGGTTTATTAGATGAACGATATTTTGTGTGGTTTGAAGAAGTTGATTATTGTCGCCGTGCTCAGGAAAATAAATTAGAGGTGTGGTATACACCAGTAGCGCAAGGTCAAGATCTTGTTGGTCAAAGCTTTAACCAATTAAAACGTGCTACCACTCAAGCGTATTTTAAAGACAGTATGTTGGTATATTTTAAAAAATGGCAGCCAGCTTGGCAATTACCACTTTTAAAACTGGCCTGGGTTTTTGGGCATGTTATTATGTTTTTGTTTAGTTAATATGAAACTGGCAGTTATTATTAGTCCAAATTATAAAGATTATGCTAAACGTTTTTTACGTGACTGTTTAGATTCTTTACGTTCGCAAACCATACAAGATTATAAGATTTTTTTAGTTGATAATGAAACGAGCAAAGAAAGTTTTGAGTATTTACAACAAGCAGCTCCGGAGGCTCATATTATTGCACTTGAAAAGAATGAAGGATTTGCCGGTGGCAACAATCGCGCGATGGAAATTGCCATGAAAGAGAATTTTGATTATTGCGTTTTAATTAACATGGACACAATGTTAGAAAAAGATTGTTTAGAAAAATGGTGTGAGGCAGCGAAACAAAAACCAGAGGCAGCTATTCAAGCGCGTTTAATGATGTGGCCAGAACAAACTATTATTAATAGCTTAGGGAATCTTACTCATTTTCTTGGTTTTGGTTATTCTAATAAATATCGTGAAAAATATAATGGAGGCAATAGTCTAATTGATATTGTATATCCTTCAGGTGCGGCAGTAATGTTGCCAATAAAAGTTTTAAAAAAAGTTGGCTTATTTGATGAAGTGATGTGGATGTATAATGAAGATCAAGATTTAGGTTGGCGTTTTTGGTTAGCTGGTTATTCTTGTGTTCTCGCACCAGAAGTTGTCGTGTATCATAAGTATGAGTTTAGTCGTTCTATTGCCAAGTATTATTGGATGGATAGAAATAGAGTTATTGCTATCTTAAAAAATTATCATTGGCTGACTTTAATTTTTATAGCGCCGGCTTTTATTATTATGGAGCTTGGCTTAATATTATTTTCTTTAAAGTCGGGTTGGTTCAAAGAGAAATTAAAAGTGTGGCAATATTTTTTTATCGCCTCAAACTGGAACTATATTTTAAAAGAACGAAAAAAAATACAAAGCACCAGAAAAATTAGTGATCGAAAAGCAACAAAGTTTTTTTCAGGTCGTATTTGGTATCAGGAAATAAATAATCCTTTGCTTAATCTTTTGAATCCAATTTTTTCTTTATACTGGCGATTGGTCAGATTGATAATGTTTTGGTAAGCTAAG
>CAYRGL010000156.1:0-1364 GCA_964423915.1 uncultured Gammaproteobacteria bacterium
ATGAAATTGATATTTTAACTTCTGTTAACGGCGCTCTAAGTTTCTTTTTAGCCGCGATGGCGGCTTTATCTTTACTGGTCGGAGGAATCGGTATTATGAATATTATGTTAATTCGTGTTGTTGAACGTACACGTGAAATTGGGCTTCGCCAAGCGGTTGGCGCGAGACGTTTTGATATTATGGCTCAGTTTCTAACTGAGGCGATTGCCATAACATTATCTGGCGGAATTATCGGCATTATTGTCGGACAGATTTTTTCAGTCTTAATTGCGCTGGTCGCTCAGCAACTCGGTTATCAATGGCCGTTTAGTTTTTCTTTGTCAGCAATTATTGTGGCGGTTTCAGTTTCCGTGGCAGTTGGATTAATTTTTGGTTTATATCCGGCGGCTAAAGCCAGCAAACTAGATCCAATTGAAGCTCTGCGCTACGAATAGTATGACCATATTTTCTTCCATTACAAATTCACTTAAATTAATGCGCGCTAATAAAATGCGCACTGGTTTAACCTTGCTTGGTTTGATTATCGGTATTATGACCGTGATCATTGTTTTCTCCGCTGGCGAGGGCGTGCGTGGTTTGGTTCTTGGTCAACTTGATTCCTTTGGTACTGATACGATTGATACGGAAATAAAAGTGCCAAATAACAAAACTGGAACAGCGGGCGATAGCCAGTCAAGTACCGCTATTGCCATGGGTGTTTCGGTGACGACTATGACGCTTGATGATATGGAGGCAATTAACAAATTACCAAATATTGTTACTGGATATGGCGCCGTGCTTAGTCAAGAACAAGCGAGTTTCGGTAACGAGCTTCGTAATGCTTTTGTCTTTGGTGTGAGCGGAACATATCTTGATATTGATAAGACAACTATTGCCGAGGGAAGATTTTACACAGATGCGGAGGATCGCTCGTTGGCCACAGAAGTTGTTTTGGGTTCGGGAATGAAAGACAAATTATTTGGCGATTCTGATCCAATTGGTAAACGAATTAGAATTCGTCACGCTGATTTTACAGTTATCGGCGTGGCGTCGCCGCGTGGTGCGGTTTCGTTTGTAAATTTTGATGATTATATTTACATGCCGATTCGTACTTTGCAAAAGAAGTTAATGGGTATTAATCATATCACGTACATGATTCATAAAATGAAAGACCCGAGTTTAGGCGATGTCACAGCGGCGGATATTAGTGATTTGATGCGACGTCGTCACAGTATTACTGATCCAACGCGAGATGATTTTCATGTCCAAACCATGGCGGCGGCCATGGCTACCTTAAATACGATTACTGATGCGCTGACTTTTTTACTCTTGGCTATTGTGGTAATTTCGTTAGTAGTTGGCGGTGTTGGTATTATGAATGTTAT
>CAYRGL010000157.1:0-1217 GCA_964423915.1 uncultured Gammaproteobacteria bacterium
GAAAGTTCACCAGAATCCGTCACAATTATCGAGCGAGCATCAAGACTTTTAACCGTCGCAATTTCCGTATCTAGAAAGCTTTTATCAAAAGCCGGACACAAACCAAAACCAGGCAGAAATGGCTCATTTTCAACTTGCCAGTAACGAACACTCGGTCTATTTTTATAACGGCTGACAACTTCTGTAATATAATTAATGGTAGAAGCTTGCCGATCAGTGGTACTTAATTGACTAGCCCAATTCGGAATATGACACTCTGGCCAACGCGGAACTCGTTCACCTAAGACAATAATCAATTCAACATTTCGTTTTTCAGCTTGGTCAACTTGCCAATCAAGGTTTGTCCAATCAAAATTGCCCTTGTTGGTTTCAAGCTCATCCCAATAGGCAGCGATGCGCAGTTTTTTTACGTGTAAGTCATCAAGCATAGCTAGATAGACATCTTGCCACTTTAAACCTAAGTCAGTGCTTTGTTTGCTTGAAAAAGTAACGCCGTAATCAAATTGTTTTGGATCATTAGTTGGTCCCCAACTTAAAACAAAAAGTAAAAAGCAAATACCAACAAGAACATAAATAATATGTCGTGCCTTGCGAAAAAAATGAAGCATGGTTATTGATTAGTAACAATACGAGGGAGAACAGTGACGGTTATAAAGTAGGTGATAGCATACGCACAGACAACTATAATCAAACCAATGACAGCATTACGAATTTGGTGAACTGCTTCATCGATTTTTTCTTGATTGCCTCCGGCCGTCATATAGCGCGCTCCGCCAATAATCAAAAGGACGACAAAGATAATGCCGAGAACGCCGAGAAATACTTTTACTAATGATCCGATAATGGCAGTTAAACTTTTACTTGGCGCGCCGGATTCCCCGTAAGCGCTTGAACCAATCGTGTTGAGTCCGCCTTGATTGGCTTTATCTAACCAAGAACTTTGCGCCAAGCTAATACTTGGCAGGAGCACAGAAATACTTAAAGTAGCCATAATGGCCAAACGTTTAGCCCAAAGCATATGAGTATGGTATAATGCTAATAAATATCGCCTTTTTATTATATTATAAGGAGCCCCTAAAGTCCATTGGTATGGCCTTATCAGCCAAAGTAGCATTTAATACCGCTGTGCAAGTCGCCAGTAAAATAATCGGCACCGTCGTTAGTTTAGCGGCGGTGGCTTTGATTACCCGTTACTTGGGCAGCTTTGGCTTTGGAAA
>CAYRGL010000158.1:0-1205 GCA_964423915.1 uncultured Gammaproteobacteria bacterium
AGATCAGTTCCGCTATAAAAATATTTTAAAATTGTTTGCCAACTTTGTCCGGCATTGGCCATGACGGCCGCAGCACGTGCCGATAATCCAACACCATGTCCGTATAACGTTTGTCCGAGATCAGCAGTAACAACTACACTTTTTAGCCATGGCACGGCAGCGCCACCCCACACTTCAGTCCAATCACGAGTTCGTCCATCAGAATTTGAAAAATACGGCGTGACGACTGGCTTACCCTGATAACTTACAACTACCCCACGCGTCGCATCAACCGCCACGGCTAAACGCGGCATGCGAATTTCTGAATTGTAACCACGATAGACTTGATCATAATACGCATCAACATAAAAATGATCAGCGGCATGTTTGGTTGACGCGTCAGTCAGGCCGTAACTGATGCCACGCAAATAATGATACATCGCGTAGCTTCGCGCTGCGGTCGCCATAACTTTTTGATATTCAAGTACACCGGCATTAGAAGTTTCAGCTAACCCTTTTAAATATGTTTCTATTGGCAATTCATTAATAATCCAAACTTTGTTCGCCGGTTCAGTATAACGATATTCAATGACACCGCGAAAACGATTGTCTGAGGCACCCGGATTCCAAGCCGGAGCATTTTGATAATCATTTAAGGTGGCAACACCGCTACTAACACGTGGAACAAATCTGACCGGCAACGCCGTAGTTTTGGTAACTGTACCAAAACTAACGGCGTAAAGTCGGGAAGCGGAATCATAAGTAACGCCTATCGTCTGCAAACCCAACACTCCTGAAAATAATGTTTCTGCACTGGTGACGACGTCATATACGCCATCATAACTAATGTGTTGCTGGGTTGTCGGGTTATACAGACCAACACGGATAATCGGCTCGGCGTTTAAGATTGTACTTGGATTACTATTTATCACTATTGAAGGATCTGGCGCCGTGGCTGAAGTACTTGGCACGATCGGAGTTGTTGTAGTGACTACCGGCGCCGGGTTTGTTGGTGTTACTGTCGGCGTTGGTGTCGGACTAACTGAAACAATAGTTACAAAAACACGAACGAGCGATCCTGGTATAGGTCGCTCATCTTTAACAAGTTGAAAATTTTCTTGCACCATTCCTTCAATGTTGGTCGGCGCTTTAAGCGGAAAACTGATAGCTATTGTTTGTCCGGCTTTAATATCGCTACTAACTTTGGCCGGTTTATAAAAACTAAG
>CAYRGL010000159.1:0-1183 GCA_964423915.1 uncultured Gammaproteobacteria bacterium
GGCAAGACTTTCATTGATTCAGTTCCTAAAGCTGCAACCGCACGACGAAGATTAACTAAAGCAGTATTAGCTTGTTCTAAGGCGTCAGGATTATAATTAATGGCTTTGCGATAATGCGTCATGAAACAAAGGTAACGAAACGCGAGCGGATCTAAATGTTTATCAATAGTTTGCGATTCAAGGGTCATGATATTGCCTTTACTCTTGGACATTTTTTCATTTTCGCCGATATTTAAAAATTCGCCATGCAACCAATAATTAAAAAATGGCTTGCCGGTAGCGGCTTCAGATTGCGCTATCTCATTAGTGTGGTGAATATTAATATGGTCAACGGCGCCGCAATGAATATCAAGGTGATCTTTAAGAAAGTGTAAGCTCATAGCCGAACATTCAATATGCCAACCGGGAAAACCTGTTCCCCACGATGAATCCCATTCCATTTGTCGTTTTTCATTTTTTGGTGAAAATTTCCACAACGCAAAATCAGTGGGATTTTTCTTTCCATTATTTATTTCCACGCGAGCGCCTTCTTTTAGTTCATCAAGTTTTAGATGACTTAATTTGTTATAGTCTGGAAATTTAGAAGTATCAAAATAAACGCCGTCCGAAGTAGTATAAGTAAACCCCTTGGTTTCAAGTTCTTTGATTAAATCAATTTGTTCTTGAATAAAATCAGTGGCTTTACACCAGACGTTTGGCTCTATAATATTTAAATTTACTAAATCTTTTTTAAAAGCTTTTAAATAAAAATCAGCAATTTCCCAAGCTGTTTTATTTTCTTTCTTGGCTTCCTGCACAACTTTGTCTTCACCCATGTCGCGATCACCAGTTAAATGTCCAACATCGGTCACATTCATAACATGATCAACTTTGTAATTATTGTATTCTAAAACGCGCTTTAAGACATCTTCAAACACATAAGTTCGAAGATTTCCAATATGCGCAAAATGATAGACAGTCGGACCACAGGTATATAAACCAACCGGATCACCAATAGGTTTAAATTCTTCTTTTGTTCGAGACAACGTATTATACAGCAATAAATTCATACCTTTAGTATAACGTATCTGTCATCCTCGCGAAAGCGAGGAACCAGCTATTATAAAATCCGGCGTTAGCCGGATTACCTTTGAGCCGCCTCAGGGATTCGGACCCTGGACCTATGGTTTACGATACCATTGCT
>CAYRGL010000160.1:0-1181 GCA_964423915.1 uncultured Gammaproteobacteria bacterium
GAAGTTGATCGTCCAAACCTTTCCGCTATGATTTTAGTGCAATCCATGATTATTGATATTGAAAAGCGTTTACCGTTTAAGAGAGTTATGAAACAAGCGATTGGGCGCGCCGAACGAGCGGGCGCACTCGGTGTTAAGGTGATGGTCGCCGGACGATTAAACGGCGCTGAAATTGCTCGTCGCGAAATGTTAGTTTCCGGAAAACTTCCTTTGCAAACCTTACGTGCGGATATTGACTATGCTCGAGGCGCCGCTCATACCACCTATGGTTTGATTGGTGTTAAAGCGTGGGTCTATCGTGGTGAAGTGTTTGAACGACCAGAAGAAGCTGGTGCCGTGGTTAAAGAACGAGGCGGAAAACGCCGTTAATATTTTTATATGTTAGCTCCAAAAAAGACAAAATTCAGAAAAGGTCATAAGCTCAATCGCGGCGGAAAAGCAACGCGTAAGATTAGCTTAGCTTTTGGTAGCTACGGCTTAAAGAGTATGCAGGGTTGTTGGGTGACGGCTCGTCAACTTGAAGCGTCACGCCGCGTTATTACTCGTTTTGTGCAACGCAGTGGCAAACTGTGGATTCGCGTTTTTCCTGATAAACCAGTTACCGCGAAAGGTGGCGAAATGCCAATGGGTAAAGGAAAAGGTCCGGTTGATCACTATGTGGCCATTGTTAAACCAGGTATGATTTTATTTGAAATTGAAGGAGTTACAGAATTACAGGCTCGTGAGGCCATGACCTTAGCGGGACACAAATTACCGGTTAAATGTAAGTTTGTTACCAAACATAACTAAGTATATGGAATTTAAGGAATTACAAACAAAGACGTTAAAAGAATGGCATGCTATGTTGGTTGTGTCTCGAGAAAAGTTGCGCCAACTACGTTTTAAAGATGCCGGCAAGCAGTTGTCTAACGTGCGCGAAATTCGCCGCGAACGTGAGCTTATTGCTCGTCTTTTGACTTTGATTAATAAGAATAAGTAACGATATGTCAGTTAAGAAAACATTTTCAGGAATTGTTGTCTCAGACAAAATGGATAAAACCGTTGTGGTTAAAGTTGAAAACGTTAAAATTCACCCAAAATATCAAAAGCGTTATTTTGTTACCAGTCGCTATAAAGTTCATGATGAAAAAAATCAGTTTAAGGAAGGGGATAAAGTTACGTTTGTTGAGTGTCGTCCGCTT
>CAYRGL010000161.1:0-1174 GCA_964423915.1 uncultured Gammaproteobacteria bacterium
ATCACACGCCCCAGAATATATACTAGTCACTCGGTTGCTACTAATACAGATAAAAAAACCATAGTAAAAGAGAGGGATGTCAAAATTACAAAAATAGCATTGGATCTTGAACCAAACCAAAACTTTGAAGGTTATATTTTCGGCTTTACAAGAAACAAATGGGTTATTCTAAAAGTAAAGTTCGCAACGGTTTCTAAAAAAACATATTATAAAACATGGCTTGAGCCAGATCACTGTTTTTTTAAAAAGATCAAGATTATGGTACATAAATTTGAAACAATGGAAGACGCACTTTACTACCTTATCTCAATTGGTGGTATGCAGTGGAAAGAGTCGGGAACCGTAAAATATTCTAATCTTGAGAAAGCTAATAGAATTGGTTGCGAAATACACACGGAATTATGTTCCTATATTGCTAATAGATATAATTTTTTATTCAAAAAATTATTAACAATAGGAAAATTTGTCAAAAAAACAGCAACCGAACAAGCTGCTATGTATATAAATAACGATACTATGCTTAGACATTTAGAGTTTTACGTATATAACAGTTAAGGTTACATATTAAAAGCCAGGAACATTGTTTCTGGCTTTTCTAATTGTCTGAACCACAGATTACACAGATTAAAAGATGCACACAGATGGCTACTTTACGTATCTTCGCACTTCTACTTTTCGTGCACCAAAGTTAATAAGTAAACCAACTTTAACTTTATAGGCTTCAATGTAATTTATTGCTTGAGCACTGTGAACAGCTTGCAATTCTGTCAAAGCTTTAAGTTCAACCATAATATCTTCATCCACTAAAAAATCTACTCTTCTGTTACCAATTTCAATATTATTATAATAAATAGTCATTTCTTTTTCTCTTTCAAATAACAATCCTTCTTTTTTAAATTCGTAAGCCAAAGCACGTTGATAAATAACTTCTTGAAAACCATTACCCAAGGTATTATGTACTTTAAAAGCACATTTAATAATTTTTTCAGTAATATTAGGTTTATAGTACATCATATATTTTAAATAAAATAATACCCTCTTTTAGAGGGTATTTATTATCTGTGCTAATCACTATATCTGTGTAATCTGTGGTTCAGACATTTTCTTCTTCCTCGTTCTTCAAATGATCCTGAACATAATCCCACATATCCAAAATCTGATCTTTAATAAACTC
>CAYRGL010000162.1:0-1142 GCA_964423915.1 uncultured Gammaproteobacteria bacterium
TCTAAAACCGACAGGAGGGCGTCGCCGGTGACGCGAGGAAATAAAAAGTTGGCATGAGCCGGAGAGGCATCTTGCAATACAATGCTTTGTTTAAGCTGGGGAATAGATTTTCGCAATTCTTTAACAAAAAAATCTCTAAGCTTAGAAACTGTTATATAATTTTGCTTAACGTTTTTTTGCGCTTTTTGAAAAGCCATTGCCAAACCGATAATACTCGGAACGTTTAAGGTGCCACTGCGCAGATTACGTTCTTGATGCCCGCCAAATTGAAGGGCCTGCATCGGCACGTCTTTTTTGCACACCAAAAAACCTATGCCTTTTGGTCCAAAAATTTTATGGCCAGAAAAGCTCATCAAATCAACAGTGAGTGCTTTTGAATTACAAAAAAAATAATTAGCGGCTTGCGTAGCGTCTGTGTGAAAATAAATCAGTCGCGGTTTTGGACCACGTTTACGTGTTGGCGTATTGAGCCATTCTTTTAGACGTCGTTCATTAATTTTTCTAATCAGGCGTCCAATTTTAGCAATAGGTTGCACTGATCCGATTTCACTGTTTACAAAAGCAATAGTTATTAAAATAGTTTTATCGCTAACAGCTCTTTCTAAATTACTAAGACTAGCAACTCCTTCTTTATTAACTGGCAAATATGTTACGTGATACTGTTCTTTTTCTAAATAATGTAATGGCTCTAAAATAGAATCATGTTCAATCACGCAGCTTATAATATGATTTCGTGTGTCCCCTTTTTCTTTCGCTGCTGTGAGTAAACCACGGAGAGCTAAATTATTGGCTTCTGTGGCGCCAGAGCAAAAAATAATTTCTGAGGCTTTAATTTGTAAACTGTCGGCGATCATGTAACGAGCATCCTCTACCGCACGCAACGCGGCTTGGCCCAAGCTATGAATTGAAGCCGGGTTTGCAAAATCACGGGAAAAATAAGGCGACATTTTTTTTAATACTTGTGGGTCAAGTGGAGTTGTCGCCGCGTAATCTAAATAAATCATTTTTGTATTATTACCTTTGTTCCAAGATCAGTCCAGTCATAGACAATTTTTGCCGCACCCACGCCCAAACGAATACAGCCATGCGAAACTGGAATTCCTAAGTGGTTTTCACCTTCTTTGTGGCCATTGGGCCATTCG
>CAYRGL010000163.1:0-1106 GCA_964423915.1 uncultured Gammaproteobacteria bacterium
AAAAGTTTAAATTATTATCATCAAGTTTTTTCTTAGCTAATTTAGCATCATCATTAATATATTTACGAAATTGTTTATCTTGTTTATATAGTTTTTGAGTTATTTTAAAATTAGTAATAAAATCTTTGGAATTTAAATATAGCTCGTTCCACACCATGTAATTAAAAGCGTGTTGAATTTGAAAATCTTGTTTATGTTTATAAATTAATTTCTGTAAGCCATTTTTATGATTCCACACCATTTCAGTAAATTTCTTTTTTAAAGTCGAGGCTTTTTCGGAAGACCAAAAATATAGATAATCTCCGTATATAAAATTAAGACCAACCTCTGGTACAAAAATTTTCGAAGGCGAAAAATGAAAAATATAGTCAACTAACTCTTTAGGAGATTGTCCAGTTGTTGCTCGGCTCATTGAAATTGGAAAAATAAGCAATCCTTCTTCTTTAGGAAGTTTGTTAATGTCGAAAAATGTGTTTGATTTTAACTGGTTATTAGTTTTTTTCATATTGCTACGAAATAATGGATCCTGACTTTCGTCAGGATGACACGGGTTAATATTTCAATGGATATTTTTGACACAACTCTTTAGTTTCATTTTGTAATTCACTTAAAATTGTTTCATCATCTTTATTCATAATTGCTTTATCAATAATCTGGGTTACTTGTCGGCAGTCATTTTCATTTAAACCGCGCGTGGTAATGGCTGGTGTACCGATTCTCATGCCGGACGGGTTCATTGGGGGATTTGGATCATTAGGAATTGTGGAACGAGAAACGGAAATACCAACTTTTTCCAAAGCTTTTTCCGCTTCTTTACCAACTAAATTTTTATTTCGTAAATCCACGACCATTAAATGATTATCAGTACCGCCGGAAACTATTTCATAACCTAATTTTATAAATTCATCACTCATCGCTTGCGCATTTTTAATAACTTGTTTAGCGTAGATTTTAAATTCCGGTTTTAAAGCTTCGCCAAAGGCCACGGCTTTTGCCGCGGTCATGTTGTCATGCGGACCGCCCTGCATTCCCGGAAACACGGCGCGGTTAATGGCTTTAGCAAATGATTCTTTGCACATAATAATTGCGCCGCGCGGACCACGCAA